>JAZSBB010000069.1:0-23126 GCA_045602185.1 Eubacteriales bacterium | reverse complement strand
TACAAAATATCAATACAAGAGAAATTAAAATTTGATATAATTAATAGCGATTTGTGCATACGTTCAAAAAAAGACGGTGACGCTTATCGATACGGCAATATGACAAGAAAGCTCAAGAAGCTTTTTTCGGATAAAAAGGTGCCGTCTTCAGCCAGAAAAAACATTCCGCTGTTTTGTGACAGATATGGGATTCTTTGGGTCCCCGGATTAAAGGTTAGAGAAGGAATTTTCGAAGGCGAAGAATGGTATATTACTATTATGGAGCCGTATGCTAAAATGGAAGGAAAAAGATATTTTTCGCAGTTTCCAAAAAACTGAACCGGAAAGGTATGGATATACTTAATGAAGAAAAACTTTAAAAGCATTGCAATGCTGATTTTCGTAATAGCTTTCGTTATAATCGGCGTGTCGGTATTTGCAAACAACATGTCAAACGATGAGGCGCTTTCTTACGGAGAGCTAATAGAATATTTTGAGGAGGATTTGATAAAATCCTTTGAGGTTGACGGCAATCTCGTTATTAATCTTCAAATGTATAAGCCTCAGATTGAAGATGGTCAGTTTAAGCGAGATCCTGCTACCGGCAAGGTCGCTCTGGCGCTTGAAAACGGGCAACCCGTAATAATTGAGGATTCAGTAGAGCTAAGCTATAATTTTCAGCTTGAAGAGATAAACAGACTTGCCAAAGAAAATTATGATAGGGAAGATTCAAGGCTTACGAAATATAATTATGACGTAGCAGCCGAGGCTCCGTGGTATCAGGTATATCTTCCGTATATAATAGTTTTCGGTGTTTTTATTGCTCTTTGGTTCTTCCTTGCGCGTCAGGCGCCCGGAGGAGGAAAAATCAGCTCCTTCTCTAAAACCAAGGCTAAGGTTACTTACAATGACAAGGACCCGGTAAAATTTGCAGACGTTGCGGGAGCAGACGAGGAAAAAGCAGAGCTTGAAGAGGTTGTTGAATTTTTGAAGGATCCTGCAAAATTCGTAAAGCTTGGCGCCCGTATTCCGCGCGGTGTCTTGCTTGTAGGCCCTCCCGGTACCGGTAAAACTCTTCTCGCAAAGGCTGTTGCCGGTGAAGCAGGCGTTCCTTTCTTCTCAATTTCGGGTTCTGATTTTGTTGAAATGTACGTTGGTGTCGGCGCATCGAGAGTTCGTGACCTTTTCGACAATGCGAGAAGAACTCCGGCAAGTATTATTTTCATTGACGAAATAGACGCAGTCGGACGGCATAGAGGAGCAGGACTCGGCGGCGGCCACGATGAAAGAGAACAGACGCTTAACCAGCTTCTCGTAGAAATGGACGGTTTCGGAACTAACTCCGGAGTTATAGTAATGGCGGTAACTAACCGCCCCGATATACTTGACCCTGCATTACTCCGTCCCGGACGCTTTGACCGCAGAGTAACGGTAAACTATCCTGATATGAACGGCAGAGAGGCAATACTGCGTGTCCATTCACGCAATAAACCTCTCGAAAAAACGGTAAATCTCAGAAAAATTGCGCAAACTACTATAGGCTTTACCGGAGCAGACTTAGCAAATCTTATGAATGAAGCAGCGCTGCTTGCCGCCAAGAAAAATAAAGCGCTTATCGGTATGGACGATATCGAGGAGTCGTATATGAAAATGCTGCTTGGTCCTCAGAAAAAGAGCAAACTCAGAACTGAGGCCGATAACAAGCTTTGCGCTTATCACGAGGCAGGACACGCAGTTGCGTCTTATTACTGTAAGCATACCGACCCCGTAAAGCATATTACAATAGTTCCTGCAGGTTCGGCGGGCGGTGTTACTATTTCCGTTCCCACAGAGGATAGAATGACAACCTCAAGAAACGAAATGATTGATAACATCATTCTTTCTCTTGGTGGCAGAGTGGCTGAGGAAATCGTGCTTGACGATATTTCGACCGGAGCATCAAGCGACATTCAGCACGCAACCGCTATAGCTCGCAATATGGTCACAAGATACGGTATGAGCAAAAAGCTTGGTACTGTTCTTTACGGCTCGGAGCATTCCTCGGACGAGGTATTTCTTGGCAGAGATTTCTCATCCGGAAAGAATTATTCCGAAAAAACTGCTGCGGAAATTGATGAAGAAATCAGAAGCATTATAAATTCAGCGTATGATACCTGCAAAAAATATTTGTCCGAAAATATTCACAAGCTTCATTTCGTTGCAGAGTTCCTTCTCAAAAACGAGTCTATGGACGAGGAACAGTTCAAGGCTGCTATGGAGAGAGATAATCCTACGATAGAAGATATCGAGAGTATTGCAAACGAGAAGAAGAAAAAGAGCGAAGACGAAAACAAAACCGCCCACGAGAATAATGCAAAAGCGGAAGAAGACGCAAGAGCAAAGGCGGAGGAAGAAGCTCGGCGTATGGCAAATGATGCGTACGGAAATTCAGGCGGATTTTCAAGCGAGGATTTCTTTAGAAACGTTTGGAACTCACCTACCGGAGATTTCACAAGAACGGAAAACTCTGAAAGTGAAAATGACGAAAACGCTTCAAAATCCGAGGCAGAAAATGACGAAAATCCTTCAGCCGTCAACGAGCAAAATTCGGATGACGAGGACTTATCTGATAAAGACGGTCAAATCTAATAAATTTTCTCTCTAAAAAATTAACAAAAAATATCCACCTATAGACGAAATAACGGAAAGCGTATTGCTTTATCTGTTAATCGGCTCGGGTGGATATTGTTTTAGTAGGAAATAATTTTTCATTAAAATACAGAAAAAACAAGACGGATACGCTAGGTTTCTTAACGTATCCGTCTTGTTTTGTTTTATGCTTTGTTTAAATCGTGTGGATTCCTTTTTCTGAAATAGCGTTAGGGTCAAGATTGTATTTTTGCTGTTTTCTCCATTCGAAGAACTTGATAGCAACCTGCTCGAAAAGGGCAAGGGAGAGTAAATCCTCGTCTTGCTCACGGTAAGGCGCAACTCTTTCTCTGAGCGTATCTATTTCGGGCGCAATTTTGTCCGCAGGACGATAATCAATAATATCCTCATCCCCGATAATTTTCTTTTTAAAGTCATCGCTTATGGGAGCGGGGCATTTACCGTATTCACCTCTTACAAGTCCCTTAAATTCCTTTGTAACTCTGGAATATCTTCCGTCAGTTGCAAAAAGAACGTTGTTAACAGCCTGAGTACCGACAATCTGAGAAGAGGGGGTTACGAGAGGGGGGTAACCTGCGTCCTTACGAACGTTTGCAACCTCCTCCAAAACCTCGTCAAGCTTATCTGATTTACCTGCCATTTTAAGCTGGGAAATAAGGTTTGAAAGCATTCCGCCAGGCACCTGATATCTGAGCGCATTAACGTCAACCTTGAGAACCTTGGGGTCAATAAGACCTGACGCAAGATAGTCTTCGCGGATTTTGTTAAAATGCTTAGCTACAACGTCAAGCTCTGCGAGGTCCATTCCGGTATCGTAGGGGGTACCCTGCAAAGTAGCGACAAGCGATTCGGTAGGCGTATGAGAGGTTCCCATAGCGAGAGGCGAGATTGCTGTATCAACACCGTCAACACCTGCCTCAATTGCCTTCAGGAGCGTCATAGAGCCAAGTCCAGCCGTGTAATGAGTATGAATATGAACGGGAATTTTAACGCTGTTTTTAATGGTTTTTACCAGCTGATAAGCCTCATAAGGTCTGAGAAGACCGGACATATCCTTTATGCATATCGAGTGAGCACCCATTTCTTCGAGCTGCTTTGCGTAAGTTGCAAAGCCCTCATTGGTATGGAAGGGCGAGGTGGTATAAGATATTGCCGCCTGAACGTGACCGCCTTCCTTTATGGTTGCTTTTATTGCAGTTTCAAGGTTGCGGGCATCGTTTAGCGCATCAAATATACGAATAATATCAATTCCGTTAGCTATGGACTTTTGTACGAAATATTCAACAACGTCATCAGCGTAGTGGCGATATCCAAGAATATTCTGTCCTCTGAAAAGCATCTGGAGCTTAGTATTCTTTGCGTGGTTTCTGATGGTACGGAGTCTTTCCCAAGGGTCCTCATTAAGAAATCTGAGGCAGGCATCAAAAGTTGCTCCTCCCCAAGCCTCGAGAGAATAATATCCAACTTTGTCCATTTCGTCAAGAATAGGTATCATCTCATCAGTTGTCATTCTGGTGGCAGCGAGAGATTGATGCGCATCTCTGAGAACGGTTTCGGTGATTAAAACCTTTGGCATTTTGTTATCCTTTCTTTGTTTTTATTGGAAAAAGCTAAGAAATACGCCGGCAGCGACTGCGGAGCCTATAACTCCCGCAACGTTCGGGCCCATAGCGTGCATAAGGAGAAAGTTTGAAGGGTCAGCCTTTCTGCCTTCGTCCTGTGCCACACGGGCAGCCATAGGAACTGCGGAAACACCCGCCGAGCCTATAAGGGGATTGATTTTTCCGCCAGTAAGCTTACACATTATTTTTGCCGTAATAAGACCGCCGCAAGTTGAAACGATAAATGCGACAAGTCCGAGAGCTATAATATAAAGCGTTTCTTGCTTCAGGAAATTTTCGGCGTTAGCGGTAGCGCCAACTGAAACTCCAAGGAATATAGTTATAATGTTGCAAAGCTCGTTCTGTGAGGTTTTTGACAATCTGTCCGTTACGCCGCACACGTTAAAGAGATTTCCGAGCATTAGGAATCCAACGAGAGGCGCTGCAGCGGGAATTATCAAGCAAACGACAAGTGTAACGATTATAGGGAAAATAACTCTTTCGAGCTTTGTTACTGGGCGAACGTTAGACATCTTAATCATGCGTTCCTTCTTCGTTGTGAGAAGTCGCATAAACGGAGGCTGAATTATAGGAATAAGAGCCATATACGAATATGCTGCAATTGCAATAGCTCCGAGAAGCTCGGGAGCAAGAGTCTTTGTAACGAGAATTGCGGTCGGTCCGTCAGCACCGCCTATAATTCCGATTGCGCTTGCTTGCATAGGAGTGAAGCCTAGGAAGAGCGCAGCAAAGAATGCGAAGAAAACGCCGATTTGAGCGCCTGCGCCTATAAGCAGGGACTTGGGATTCGCAATAAGGGGAGAGAAATCGGTCATAGCGCCGACACCCATAAATATAAGGGAAGGATATATGCCGAGCTTAACGCCGAGATAAAGTATGTCAAGCAGTCCGCCGTGGCTGATAACCTCGCTTACCATAGTTGACATCTTTATGTGAATGCCGGATTCGTCAAAATAAGCGGCGTTATTCATAAACTCAGCGCACATACCGTGCTTACCCGATATAAGCTCGAAAAGCTCCTCAGGAAGCTCGCCGAATCTGAGAATCTGTGCTTTTTCGTCAAACCAATAAAGCGATTCGATTTCCAAATTATTTCTAGCGGCATACTCGTTAATGTATCTAAGGAATTCTTCCATTCCTTCCGAAAGCATACCGATAACCTTGAAGCCTTCGCCGTCTTTAACAACGTCCAGATAATATGTATCCATAAAGAAATCAAGGTGAATCAAATCTGCGCCGGGAAGGTTGGCAAGAAGCATACCGAAAGCGATAGGCAAGAGAAGAAGCGGCTCGAATTTTTTTACAATGGCAAGATAAAACAGCACGCCGACTATTAAATACATTACCAAATACTGCCACCAATTATCAATACCCGCCAATTTGGCTACACCGGTTTCGGCGAGAAAGTTTTTAATAGCATCTAGCATTTCAGTTACCTACGTCCTTCAGTTAATTAAGCGAAGCTAAGAGATCGTTTGCGGCAACGGAAGCGCCTTTCTGAACGTTAATAGATGCAACTACTCCGTCTGCAGGAGCAGGGATATCATTTTCCATTTTCATAGCCTCGAGAACGCAAATGATATCACCCTTCTTGACCGACTGACCAACGCTTACCTTAACGTCAAGTATCGTACCGGGCATAGGAGAGGTGACCTGAGTTGCGCCGGTAGCGCCGGTTGCAGCAGGCTTTGAAGCAGCGGGCTTCGGAGCGGCAACGGTAGCAGGTACAGGTGCGGGAGCTGCGGTTACGGGAGCGGATACGGCGGGAGTATAAACGCCCTGCGCATCAGCTTCTTCAACGACAACGTCATAAGTTGTTCCATTAACAGTAATACTATATCTTTTCATTTCAATTTTACCTTTCTTTAAAAATTATCTTCTTTTAAAAGAAACGACTCTGAATTTAATTCCGTTCGATTCGCTCTCTGCCATAGCTATTGCGGCAGCTATAACGGCAACAATTTCGTCTTCAGCACTCGGCCTGACAAAAACCGGAGCCTCAACGGGAGCTTCTTCTGCGGGTTTGATTTTCTTTTTTGTTTCGCTACCCGCAAAGGCATATTTGAATAGCGCCAAAGCTAACCAAATAACTGCAAGAACGAGAAAAACGGCAAGTATTCCTATCAAAAGTATTGTTCCGCCGAACGTAAGTATTTTCAACGGTTCGTCAAGACCGATTACCGAATTGTAATCGTCTACTCCGGCAATTAATGCGTTAATATTCATATCGTACCCCCTAAAAATCAAATCGGGAGAACTTTAGTGTCCGAGATTTTAACCTTACCCTTGGAAGCAAGCATAAGGAGGGCAGAGCAGATTCTTGCTCTCATTTCATTAACGCTGATGATATCATCGATTTCTCCGCTTGCAGCAGCAACCGCAGGGGAAGAAACCGAAGCCTTCCATTCCTCAACAAGCTTTTCTCTCGACTTTTCAAGAGTGATATAATTGTTCCAAGCAAAAGCAACGCCGCTTTCTGCGGTAAGCGCACCGATTTCGGAGTCGTTTACTGCGTACACCAAATCTGCGCCAAGAGCCTTTGAACCGAGAAGAACGAAGGAAGCGCCTATTGCGTGTCCCATTATAACCGTAATTTTCGGTACGGTTGCACCAGCGTAAGCAAACGCAAGCTTAGCAAGCTCGGGAGCAAAGTACGAAGCTTCGTTTTTCTTGTCGATATCAAGTCCCGCAGAGTCAACGAGAGTTAGTATGGGAATGGAGAAGGCGTTGCAGAAATTAATGAATTTTGAAATCTTTCTGGCAACGGAAACAGAAATTTTACCCTCGTTTTCGGAATACGTGGAAGCAACTATAGCGGTTTTTACACCGCCGACAGTGGCAAGAACAGTTGCTACGGACGGCTCAAAATCGTGCATAAGCTCGTAGAATACGCCGTTATCGGCGATTACCGATATTGCCGAGAGAGCTTCGCCTGAAAAATCAAGGTCCCCAAGCTTTCTGTTAAGATTGTCTGCGCATTCTCCAACAACTACTCCTGTTTTCGCATTATCCGGAATAAAGGAAACGAGGCTCCTTATGTATCCGGCGCAGGAATAGGTATCTCCTACGTAAGAAAGGAGAAGGTCCTGCGCTCCTTCAAGACCCGTCAGGGCAGGTGAGGTAACGTAGAAGGTTGCAGAGTTATCCTTTACAACGAAATCGAACATTGCAGCTATAGCCGCCGATGTACCGATACACTTACCGGCAACAAATGCAATCTGAGGTATTGTTCCGGAAGCGGAAGCTACGGTATTCATAATCCTTCCGTAAGCGCCAAGCGAAGCTGCGCCCTCAAAAATATCTGCACCGTTTGAATTAAAAATACCAACGACCGGAGCGCCGCTCTTTATTGCAAGACTGTACAAATCAGCAATCTTTCTTGCGTGTCGCTCATCAATTGCGCCGTCCATTCTCGAAGCGTCCTCCGCAAAGGCAAAGACGAGCTTTCCGTCTATTGCGCCGTAACCGGTTATGACACTTTCAAACTCATTTGCTTTTTCTGTGGAAATAAAATCCGAAAACGCCTTTTTTGCATACGCATTCGTTTCAATGAAGGTAGCTTCATCAAAAAGCAACGCAAGCTGCGTTCTGGCATCTGAATTTTCTGCCGATATGAGAGAGGCTTTTAGCTCCTCTACGGTCGGAAGTCCACAGATTTCAGTTTTCTTATATTTGTCCAAGCTGAATTCCCGATTTGCCGTATAGGCAAATCTCTCCTTCCATTATAATAACTAGTCAGTGATGAAAAGATGGAAAAACTTTAAAATAGCCCAACTTTCACCTAATATAATATACCACCAAAAAACACATAAGTCAAGTAAAAATACAACAAAAAGTAAAAATAAGGAAAAATCTCATAAAAATTTTTCCTTATTGGGTTTATTTAGCGAAAAAGATTTAAATTTATCGTTGTGTATTCCAGCCCTACAAGGTGGGACTCATTGTGTGTTACCACGAGAATCAAGCGTCTTTTCGATTCGTTTAGAATAAGCTCTCTCACTTTCCCGCATAAATCCTCGTCAAGCTCTTTTGTCGGCTCGTCAAGAATTAAAATGAGGGACTTTTTCAAAAATGCTCTGGCAAGAGAAACTCGCTGCTTCATTCCGCCCGAAAGCTCGGAGGGGAGAAGGTTAAAATCGCCTTGTGAAAAACCAAGGTAAAAAAGCATTTTTTTCGCTTCGTTTACCGAGCTTTCGTCTATAGTCTCGTAGACCGCCTCGGTTACGTTTTCTATTGCGGTTAGCTTAGGAAAAAGGCGGTATTCCTGAAAGGCAAAGGATACGTTTTTTTGCCCGCCACCCTCAATTAAACCAAGGTAATTTTTGTCCAGCCCGGAAATCATTCGCAAAAGGGTTGTTTTTCCGATTCCGCTGTCACCGACTATCAAATAAAGTCCTTTGTCTTCAAAGGTATAATTAAAATTTGAAAAAAGCGTCTTTTCGCCAAAGGCTTTCGTAAGATTTGTTATACTCAAACTCATTTTTCAAGCCTCCGTAAAATTTTCTTTGTAAGAAGCTCAAGAGCTATGCTGAAAACTACGATTACAGCAACCCAGGCAAAAACTCTATCCGACATAAGATTATACCGTGCGTCATAGATATACTGTCCTATAGAAACCTTAGTATACGCTATAATTTCTGCCGCTATTTCAGCCTTCCAGGCTAATCCCACAGAGGTTACGACTGCGGGAAAGAGATATTGCATAAGGATAGGAAAAATTAGTATTTCAAACCTTTTATACCTTGAAAAATTGAAAATTTCGCAAACCTCGGAAAGCTCTTTAGGAATTGCATCGTATCCATTCAAAAGATTTTGCCATACTATCGGCATAACCATTAAAAACGCAATAAATATCGCAAGTGCGTTTCCGTTCAGAATTATCCAAAGAAGCGTTATGAAGGTTACGACCGGCGTAGCTTTTATTACGGATATTATAGGAGAAAGCGTTCTTTTTATTAAAGAAAATCTGTTTGATAAGAATGCAAGAGCAATACCGCTGACAACACCCAGCAGAACACCTAAAAGCACTCTTGAAAAGGAGAAAAGCACAACCTTGTAAAAGCTTGGCTCCAAAAGCAAGTGAAGTAAGGATAACAGGGTAGAATGAGGGGTTGGGAGCAGATAATCATTGCTTATTATAGCGCACGAGAGATACCAAACGCCAATCCAAAAATCAAAGATAAAGAGGGGTATCAGAACTGCCTTTAAAGCTTTACGAGCCATAATAGAATTCATCATCGGGAAGCTTTTCGCCGATAACTTTCATACCAAAGGCATTGTAAATGTTAATCAGCGTATCCTTCATATCGGAGCCGTCTATATAAGCGATAGACGTACCGAGATTTTGTATTGCCTTTTTTGCCGCAGGAAGCGCTCCCATAATAGTTGTGTCAACCGCATACTGAGCTGCTGACTCAAGATTTTCTGCGTTGCTCATAAATTCTATAGACTGCTTGTATTCCTCGAGAAAATTATCAATAACGGACTTGTGATTTAAAACGAAATCCTTTCTTGCAATTATGCAGCCCATAGCTATCGGGGTATCGAATTTTTCATTCCAAGCATCGCCGATGTCAAGCTTAACTGAATAATTTGAATTTTTCATTAAAGCGTTCGTAACTATTGGCTCGGGAGCAAGAACTATATCCGCTTTTTCCGCAGAAATAACCGCAGGCAAATCCTGGGGTTTATTTATAACCGTTGCGTTATCTCCCTCGCCAAGCTCGGTTTTTACGGTAACCTCAATCTCAAAAGCGTCAATAAGCTTGTCAAATATGATTTTCGGCGTTCCGTTTTTGCAGGTATAAACGGTTTTTCCGTTAAGGTCCTCAATTTCATCTATTTCGATGCCGTTCTTTGCTACGATATAAAGAGAATTCAAGCAATTTATTGCAAGAACCTGAATTTCCGAATTAGTGGTATTATGGATTTTTGCAGCCTCGTTTGTAGGAAGGCAGGCTACGTCAAGCCGACCGGCTTTTATGGCTTCTGCCGCAAGGGTAGTATCCTCAAACTTTTCGAAGGAATACCGTTCATTTCCGCTAAGTTTTCCGTTATCGGAAATCAGCTTTGCCATACCTATTCCGGTCGGACCGTTCATAAAGCCAACGTTCAGCTTCGTATCGTCCTTACCGCAGGATACGAGGGCTGTGAGTAAAAGCATAAGCATAAGTGAGAGAGCGATAATTTTTTTCATTTTGTAATCCTTTCCAAACCTTCACGGTTCAGTATATATATTTTTTTGTTATCAAATTTAATCAGCGAAAGCCTTTCGAGCACCGATATCGCTCTGTATATAGAAGCTCTGCCTGCATTCAAAAGCTTTGCGGTTTTTGTCGGATTGATTAAAATTTCTTCTTTTTCCGAGGCTTCGGCAAGAAGATAAAGGGAAAGCTTTTCTTCCACGGAGTCTGCCGAAAAGGTATCGATTTTCTTATTAAGAAATGAAATTTTCTCACTCATAAAGGAAATGATTGACAGAGAAATTTCGGGATATTCCTTAGCTAAGTTAATAACGGTGTCGTTATCCAGAAAGAAAACCGTTGTCTTTATTTTTGCTTTTATTTGCGTTGGATAACGTTCTTCCGTTGAAAACACGGCCAAAATTCCAAAAGAATCTCCGACTCTTAAAGTATTTAAAGGAAGGAAAGTATTATCACGCTTGATTTTTTCCACCAAGCACTCGCCCTTCAAAATAAATCCAACATTTTTCTTAAAGCCGTCGGGTGTGTATATTTTTTCTCCGGCTTCAAAATCAAATATTTCAAATTTAATCTTTGTGAGTATTTCATTTAAAGCTTCCCTTGGCAGTGATTTGAAAATAAACAATTCAGACAAAAAATCAAGGTGTCGGTTTAACCGTTCTTTTGACAATGCAAAACTCATATCAAAGCCCCAAACTGTATCATTTGATACAAATATAACATTTTTTTATTTGTTTGTCAATCCTTTTAAGAAAATTTCACGATAGATTTAAAAATATTGTTTCACTAAAAACGCATATATTACCGCACCGAAGTATTAGCGAAAGACGGGAATAAAAATATATAAAAAGTATTGCAATTTAAAAAACAGTGTGTTATAATTTATTTGTAGTAATATGATGTTGTCGCATTTTGCGTTTTATATACGAGGTAAAAATGAATACTTTAATTAACGTTTTGCTTGCCGAAGGAGCTAGTTTTTTTTCGAACTTTGGCGATTTTATAATCAATTGCTTTAAGAATTTTACGGTATGGGATGCCGTAGATATTCTGTTTCTTTCAGTCGTCTTGTTTTTCACATTCAGGTTTATAAAAGGCAGAAAAGCCGGTGTTCTTTTATTTGGCGTTTTGATTTTCCTTTTTATAATGGTTCTCGCAATAGCATTTGATTTTACTGCCACATCGTTTTTATTCTCTCAGATATTCAAGGTCGGTGCAATCGCTATCGTTATTATTTTTCAGCCCGAAATCCGAGATGCGCTTGAAAAGGTTGGCTCCGGCTCTCTTACCGGAATTTTAACCTTGAGCGACCAAAAAAAGAAACGCCAGATGTATTCGGTGGCAATTGATAATATCTGTCTCGCAATCAACGATTTGGCAAGCACGAAAACGGGAGCGCTTATCGTTATATCAAGAACCACCAAGCTTGACGATATAATGCAAACCGGAATAATGATTAACGCTGACGTAAATTCCTTTCTTATAAGAAATCTGTTTTTTAACAAAGCGCCCTTGCACGATGGAGCGGTAATTATTGACGAGGCAAGGATAGCGGCAGCTGGCTGTTTGCTTCCCTTGACCAGAAGAACTGACGTTGACGGTGATTTGGGTACTCGCCACAGAGCCGCCATCGGTATGAGCGAAACCAGTGATGCTATAGTGATAATCGTTTCAGAAGAAACGGGTATTATTTCCGTTGCCTACGACTGCACGTTAACGAGAAATTACACCCCCGAATCGCTTAGAAAATTCCTAACTCAAAAAATGATGGGAATAAACGATTAAAACAAAACGGATATTATTTCGGAGAATCAGGTAATGAATAAAAAATTTTTAGGTATCAGAGTTGCTACTTATATACAGGCGCTCGTATGCGTCATTGTGGCGCTTTGCATTTGGTTTTTTGCTAATTATGATAATAGTGGCTCAAAGCAAGACGGCGAAACGGCTTACGCTTATTTAAGCCAATGCTTAGAAGCGATATGAGGTTATTATGAACTCGAAGGTTCGGATTTTTGTTGTTAGCAATATAAAACTTCCGATCAACGCCTCTTTTAAAGAGGCGTTTTCAATTGCGAAAAAAAGACTTATTAAGTGCAATTTAAATACTGCTCGGCTTGAATATAAAATTTATCGGCGAAGCATAGATGCGAGAAAGAAAAACGATATTCATTTCGTTTATTCCGTAGCTGTAAGCGGAGAGTTTTCTGAAATTGACGATTCTTTGCTTTTATCAGAGGGTATTATTGAATTAACGCAAGACTTAGATTTGAAATTTGAAAAGGGCAGCGAAAGGCTTAAAAACCCACCCTTGATTGTAGGAACCGGCCCTTGCGGAATTTTTGCGGCTCTGCTACTTGCGGAAGAAGGGTATAATCCAATCGTCATTGAACGGGGCAGCTCCGTTTCTGATAGAAAAAAAGCCGTTAATACATTTTTCAATACCGGTGTGCTTGACGCGGAAACGAATATTCAATTCGGAGCCGGGGGCGCAGGAACCTTTTCGGACGGAAAGCTCGTAACCCGTATCAACGATTCTTTAACCGGATATATTTTGAGACGATTCGTTGAATTCGGAGCTCCCGGTGAGATAGAATACCTTGCCCGTCCTCATATAGGCACGGACATACTATCCGGCATTGTGGAAAAAATGCTTCTCAGAATAGAGGAGCTTGGAGGCAAGGTTCTATACAACACTAAGCTTCTCAGTATTTCTGACGAAACCTCAGTTGCTCATACAACGAAAGCGGATATACAGTACGGAGCTTTGATTTTAGCGATAGGACACAGCGCAAGAGATACTTACGAATCGTTATTTAAAAACAATTTTTCAATTATTCCAAAGTCCTTTTCGGTTGGAATGAGAATAGAGCATTTAGCAGACGATATAGATAGGGCTATGTACGGCGATGCCCCAAGAGAAATACTTGGCAGAGCAGAATATAATTTGTCCTACAATACCAAAGAGCGGGGCGTATATACATTCTGTATGTGTCCCGGTGGAACCGTTGTCGCTGCAGCAAGTGAAGCCGGCGGTGTTTGTGTTAACGGTATGAGCGAGCATAGCAGAAATTCAAGGAACTCAAATTCAGCCGTTGTATGCAGTATTTTTCCGGAGGATTACGGAAACAAGCCTGACTTGGCAATTAGTTTTCAGCGCCAGATAGAAAGAGCGGCCTTCATTTCGGCGGGAGAAAATTATTCAGCTCCTATAATAACCGTTGGAGATTTTTTGAACGACAAATGCTCTCTAGAGCCCACTAAAATCAAGCCCTCATATATGAACGGAAATAACGTAGCTCTTACACCGCCGACAAAATATTTGCCGAAAATTGCGGTCGATTCTATCAAAAACGCTATCTGTCATTTTGACAGAAAAATAGAGGGGTTTGCTGCCCCGTATGCCGTTTTGACCGGCCCCGAAACCAGAACCAGCGCACCAATCAGAATTTTGCGTGACCCCGCCACTATGGTGGCAGTGGGCTTTAATAACGTTTATCCCGCCGGAGAAGGTGCGGGATATGCCGGTGGCATCACCAGCGCAGCGGTAGACGGCGTAAGAACCGCTATCGCAATAATGAAAAAATACGCTCCTAAAGCTGACGGGTGAAATCAAGACCGTCAAAAAATTAAATTTGATAATAAAATGGAAGGCGGAGACTACTCCGACTGGTTAAAAATAAATGAATCCGGATAAAATTTGCGCAAAGGAGAAAAAATGGATTCTTAAAAACACCGATACCGCTGCATCAGACTGCGCTATCGAAAACATTTCTAAAGAATTAGGCTTAAATCCCATAATAGCAAAATTGCTTTATAACAGGGGATACACTAATTCCAGAGAAGTCAAATCCTTTCTTTATATGGAAAAGGAGATTCTTTGCAATCCTTTTTCAATGAAGGATATGGAGCTTGGTGTTGAAAGAATACGTATTGCAATCCAAAAGAAAGAAAAAATTACTATTTACGGAGATTACGACGTGGACGGCGTAACCTCTGTCTGTGCGCTTTATCTTTATTTAAATAAGCAAGGCGCAGAGGTTGACTACTACATACCCAACAGAGCGGGTGAAGGCTACGGAGTTTCGATAAGTGCCATAGACCAGCTTAAAGAGCAAGGAACAAGGCTTATTATTACGGTTGATACCGGTATAACGGCGATAGACGAGGTCGAATACGCCAAAAACGTAGGCGTTGATTTCATTATAACTGACCATCACGAATGCCATTCAGAGCTTCCCTTAGCAGATGCCGTTATAAATCCCCATAGGCCCGACTGCGCTTATCCTTTCAAGGACCTGGCGGGAGTTGGTGTCGTTTTTAAGCTCATAAGCGCTTATGAGGAGCGTGTGTGCGGATTTTCAAGACGCATATCTGCCGAGCATATTTTTGCTGAATATGCAGATATTGTAGCTATAGGAACTATTGCTGACGTTATGCCCATAAAGGCGGAAAACAGACTTATCGTAAGCTACGGACTCAGTATGATTGAAAATAACGCAAGACCGGGTTTGACAGCGCTTATGGACGCCTCCAATCAAAAGGAAGGAAAGCATAACGAGCGAAGAAAAAAGAGAACTAAAATAACCTCCGGTTACATCGGATATACTATAGCACCCCGTATAAATGCTGCAGGCCGTGTCAGAAGCGCTTCTATAGCCGTTGAGCTGTTTTTAGCAAATGATACCGCACGGGCTGAAGCTCTCGCACAGACGCTTTGCGCTGCAAATAAAGAACGTCAGGCAGAGGAAAACAAGATTATGCAGGAGGCGTATGCCAAGATAGAATCTGAAAATATGCATACAGACCCGGTAATAGTTTTGGATTCTGATGACTGGCACCACGGCGTTATAGGAATAGTAGCCTCGAGAATAACCGAAAAATATTCTCGCTCTACTATACTTGTTTCGTTCGAGGGTTGCGGAGAATGCAGAACGGGCGCCGATATGGGAAAGGGCTCTGGCAGAAGCATAAAGGGGCTAAATCTTGTAGATGCGCTCTGCTACTGTGACGAATATCTGGCAAAATTTGGCGGGCACGAGCTTGCAGCCGGACTTTCCGTTACACGAGAAAATTTACCTATTTTCAGAGAAAAAATCAACGAATATGCGAAAAATAATCTTTCCTGCGAGGATATGATACCTACCGTTGAAGCGGATATGGAGATTGATTTCGCTAATATAACCTTATCTCTTGCAGAGGACTTGCAAATTCTTGAGCCTTACGGCGTGGGCAATCCTATGCCTACCTTTGCTACCTTTGGAGTTAACGTCAACGAGATAACCGCTATCAGCGAGGGAAAGCATACCAGATTTTCGTTTGGCGAGGGAAAAAATTCCGTCAGTGCAATGTTTTTCTCTAATTCCCCGGAATCCTTGAAAATTCACGTTGGGGAAAGAGTGGACATAATATATAACCTAGATGTAAACGAATGGATGGGCAGAAGAAGCGTACAAATCAATATTAAGGATTTGCGTCTTTCTGAATGTGAGCACAATTCTTATGAGTCTGAACGAGCGCGCTTTGACGAAATATGGAGGGGCGCATCTTTTTCAAAAGAAGAAATGGTATTGCCCTCCAGAGAGGATTTTGCAACAGTTTACCGTTATATTGCAAATCTCGTGCGCCAGGGGACGAGTACTCTTTCACACAGAGATATTATGCTCGGCATTAACAATTACTCCGAAAACCTTAAAATCGGTTACGTAAAGTTAAAAATCATTATCAAGGTTTTCACGGAATTGAATATTCTTTCTATTAACGAATTAAGCCCCGAGGTTTATCAGTTTAAGGTGTTTTATTCTTCAACGAAGGCAGATCTTGAAAAATCAAATCTTCTGAGAAGAATACGGGGTCAGCAAGAAAAAAATAATTAACTGTTTGGTATTGAATATGTACGAAGAATTAAAGCCGTTACTGGATATAATTGAAAAAAACGAAAAAAGCTATGACGTTCAAAAGATAAAGGAAGCGTTTCTTTTTGCCGCAAAAATGCACGAGGGACAATTCCGTTTGAGCGGTGAGCCGTATATTTGCCATCCTGTTTCGGTTGCGGTAATAGTAGCAGAGCTGGGCCTTGATACCGATTCTATTTGCGCAGCGCTTTTGCACGACACCGTTGAGGATTGCGAAACCAATCTTGAGGTTTTGGCAAAGTCCTTTGGTAAAGACGTTGCTTTGCTTGTTGACGGTTTAACCAAGATTATTCAGGTTCAGGTTGCTGACAAAGAGGAAGCGCATATAGAGAATATACGCAAAATGCTTCTCGCAATGAATAAGGATATCAGAGTTATTTTCATCAAGCTTTGCGACAGGCTTCATAATATGAGAACTCTTTCGGCAAAGAAAGAGGATAGGCAAAGAGCTATTGCGCTTGAAACTATGCATATATATGCTCCCTTGGCTCACCGTTTGGGTATGCAAAGAATAAAGCACGATCTTGAAAATCTCGGTCTTTATTATCTCGACCCGGTTGGGTACGAGGAGGTCAGAAATTCAATTGATGAAAAGTACGGCAAGAGCAGAGATTTTTTGGACGATGCTAAGAACGTAATAAACGAAAAGCTTCTTGAAAATGATATAAGATTCTTTCTTGAGGGCAGAGTAAAGTCCGTCTACAGTATATACAGAAAAATGTACACCTTAAATAAGGCGTTCGATGAGATATACGATTTTTATGCGCTCAGAATAGTCGTGGAAACAGAGCTTGAGTGTTATACCGCTCTCGGACTTGTGCACGAGCTTTTCAAATCCGTTCCGGGCAGATTTAAGGATTATATATCAACACCTAAGCCAAACCTTTACCGCTCTCTTCACACAACTGTTATAGGAAGAAGCGGTATTCCGTTTGAGGTTCAGATAAGAACGAAAGAGATGCATCAGGAGGCAGAATACGGTATTGCTGCCCACTGGAAATACAAATCCGGCGAGCGCTCTGCGTCAGAAATTGACGAAAAGCTCAGGTGGATATCGAAGCTTCTCGAATCGGACGAAAACACAAGAGACCCCGAAGAGTTTATCCACTCTTTCAAAACAGATATTTTCCACGATGAAACATTCGTCTTCACCCCAAAGGGTGACGTTATATCGTTGCCTCAGGGCTCAACGGTAATTGATTTTGCCTATGCAATTCACTCAGCGGTCGGAAACAAAATGACCGGAGCGAAGGTAAACGGCGCTATCGTTCCTATCGAAAAAATACCTCAAAACGGTGATATAATTGAAATCTTAACCTCAGGAGCCTCAAAAGGCCCAAGCAGAGATTGGCTGAAAATAGTAAAAACCGGCGAAGCCAGAAGCAAAATCAGGCAGTGGTTCAAGAAAGAAAAAAGGCCTGAAAATATACTCGTGGGAAAAGCGGAAATAGAAAAGGAAATAAAAAAGCTCGGCAAGGCTATCACCGAAGCCCAGCTTAACGATATAATTTCCGTTATTGCAAAGAGAGTGGGAATAAACACGCCGGACGATTTTTATAATACGATAGGCTTTGGCGGATTATCGGTTCAAAGATTTATTCCGAAGCTTAAAGAAGAGCTTGACAAAATAACCCAAGACGAGCAGAAGCCGATTTCCGCAGAGGAAGAAATATCAAAAATCAAAACCGTTTCCGTTGAAAGTAACTCAAAGGCCAGCAAAGGCGTTATTATTGACGGTGAATCGGGCTGCCACGTAAAATTTGCAAAGTGCTGCAACCCGCTTCCGGGCGATAAAATCGTTGGTTTTGTTACGAGGGGCTTTGGCGTGTCTATTCATAAAACGGACTGTCCCAACGTTACGAACACTAGAAGAAATGAAGAAAATCTCGCCAGATGGGTTAGGGCAGAATGGAAAAAGAGCGCCTCGTCAGATACTGTTCAAAACGAAATATACGAGGCAAAGCTACAAATTATGGCGGAAGACGGAATCGGCGTTATTGCGGCAATTTCCGTTGCACTTGCCGATATGAAGGTATCTATAACTCAAATAAACACTCAACCGCTCAAAAACGGAGATATGGCTATAAATATCACGGTAGGCTGTAAAAATACTTCGCACTATGAATCTATCGTATCAAAGCTTCGTTCAGTGCGCTCGGTTATTTCGGTTAGCAGAGCATTTTCTTATTAATTTTATCACGGTGTCACGGAGGTTTTTATGAAAGCGATACTGCAAAGAGTAAATAAAGCCACAGTTTATGCGGACGGGAAATTTTCCGGCAGTATAAATGACGGACTCTATATTTTGCTTGGTGTAGAAAGCGATGACGAAAAGCTTGATGCAGAGCTTTTATCCGAAAAAATTTCCAAACTTCGTATTTTTAATGACGAAAACGGTAAAATGAATCGCTCTCTTATAGATATTAACGGCTCTGCCTTGGTGGTTTCTAATTTTACTTTAAACGCAAATTATGAGCGCGGAAACAGACCGGATTATTTTTCGGGCGCATCTCCCGAGCTTGCTAACAGCTTATACGAATATTTCGTAGACCTCCTTTCTCAAAAGGTTAAAACAGAAACGGGAAAATTCGGGGCAGATATGCAGACGGAAATGATAACTGACGGCCCTGTTACTATCTTTATGGAATCCAAAAAGCTCAGAAAAGGAAAAAACAAATGATACTTCATATTGACGGAAATATTAACAAATATTACGTCCAAACCTTGTGTATGGTGTTTTTTCCGGGCGCAACCTTCGGAGAAAACGAGGAAATTTCGGAAGGTGTGCCTGAGGTAAGCGTAAGCGTCTACACAGAGCCTTCCGGCGATGCGGTAACCGCATTTGCGTCAATTAAACTCAACGATAAGGTTTCGGAATCCACGGAAACAGTTTCCTTCAGCGAAGAAATCAACATTGCAACCTACGAATCCGTTGCGGTTGGAAGGGCTCTGTTTGCCGCAGGAAAATCGCTGCTCGGTTATATTCCTCCTTGGGGAATTTTGACCGGTATCAGACCTGCAAAAATCGCCAGCACACTATTATATAGCGGAAAGGGAATTTTAAAAACAAAAAGAATTCTCAGAGATGAGTTTTTCCTTAATCCTCAAAAGGCGGCGCTCGCTACGTCAGTCGCTTCAAGAGAAATGCGCCTTTTAAAAAACGTTTGTAATAATTCTTGCTCCCTTTATATATCTATACCTTTTTGTCCCTCACGCTGCGCCTATTGCAGCTTCGTATCATATACGTCTCCCAAGCTTCTGGCTCTGATAGACGAATATATAGAGCGACTGCTTTTTGACATTGACGAAACCTTTAAGGTTATAAAAAGCTTAAAACTTAATTTGCTTACCGTATATATAGGCGGAGGTACCCCTACCACGCTTTCGGCAAAGCAGCTTTCCCGCATTTTTAGAAAGATAAAGGAGCACGTCAATCCGTTTTCGCTTCTCGAATTTACTCTCGAAGCAGGCAGACCTGATACCATTACTCAGGAAAAGCTTTCCGTAGCAAAAAAATACGGAGTCACGAGGGTGAGCGTAAATCCTCAGACACTTAGTGACGAAATTTTGCGGGAAATCGGAAGAAAACACACTGTTGAAGAATTTTACAAAGCCTACAAAATTGCTAAAAAAAGCGGAATCCGTGATATCAACGTGGATTTGATTGCCGGGCTTCCGGGCGATGATTTTAAAAATTTTTCCGAAACTATGGATAAAATAATAGAATTGTCCCCAACTAATATAACCGTACATACGTTTTCGGTAAAAAAGGCTGCCGATGTCCTAAGGAAAAATTCAAATATTTATTCAGTTACAGGCCACGATGCGCAAAAGAGCGTTTCATATTCTCAGTTAAAGGCAAAATTCTCGGGATATAAGCCATATTATATGTATAGGCAAAAGAACACTGTGGGAAACTTCGAAAACGTTGGATTTTCACTTGAAGGACACGAGGGACTTTACAATATCTTTATGATGGAAGAGGTGCAGTCAATTTTTGCCGTTGGAGCCGGTGCGGTTACGAAGCTCGTTGATTATAGCAAAATCGGAGATGCAGACTCTCGCATCGAAAGAATCTTTAATCCAAAATATCCTTACGAATATCTAAAAAGTGATGCTGTTCAAAAAAATAAAGCAATCAAAGACAAGGTTACAGAGTTTTATTCCAAAAAGAAATAATATAAAACGGGATTTGCTAATATAGTTTAGTAAATCCCGTTTTTGTGAGGTGAAATTTGGAAAAAGGCAATAATCATATTCTAAAAGGTACGCTTTGGCTGGGAGCTTCTGCTATAATACTAAAAGTAATAGGCTTGATTTATAAAATTCCTATGTCTTACATTTTAGGTGACGAAGGAATGGGATATTTCAATTCCGCTTACACCATTTATACTTTGTTTTACATAGTCAGCAGCGCCGGAATACCTAAGGCTATATCTATATTGACCTCAAAAGCTGACGAAGGGGAGGCAAAAAGTATTTTTTTGGCAGCCTTTAAATGCTTTACGTTATTCGGATTTATACTTTCGTTATTGCTTTTTTTATCTGCAAGATATTTTTCTTCGTTAATATCGGGAAAAAATGCTTTTTTTGCTATACTTGCAATCTCACCGTCCGTGTTCTTCGTTTGCTCCTCCGGAGTTATAAGGGGTTATTTAAACGGAAAACTAAAGTTTTTCCCCATAGCGATATCCGAATTAATCGGAGGACTATCCAAGCTTTTTCTGGGCTTACTATTTGCAAAAATTGCCGTGCAAAACGCCTACTCCTTGCCTGTGGTATGCGCATTTTCAATTTTTGGAATTACAGTTGGAACACTTTTGGGATTCGTATATCTTTATATATGCTATATAAAAGAAAGCAGAACAATAAAAAAATCATATATCGCTCCGAGAAAAGTCGTTTTCGATATTTTGAAAATAGCATTTCCGATTACTCTTGCATCAGCGCTAAGCTCTCTCGTCAATCTCATAGATTTATATATCATAATGAACGGACTTTCAAAATCCGGTTACTCGGAAATAGCAGGGGCTGCAATTTACGGAAACTATACCACTCTTGCCGTTCCTATGTTCAGCGTTGTTACTACTCTTATAAATCCCGTAGCCTTGGCTATGCTGCCGATTATAGCAAAAGCCTCGTCAAAAAAAGACTTATCCTCGGCAGAAAACGCTTTTTCTTCTGCATTATGGCTCTCCTTCTTCGTTTGCGCACCCGCTTTTATTATATTTTTGCTTTTTCCCTTTGAGGCATTATCCCTCATTTTCGAGGAGGGAAGCGCTCGCTTGGGATTTGTTTTTCTCTCCGTTCTTGCTCCGGCAGCCTTATTTTACACAGTGCTAACGATTATAAACACAACCCTTGAGGCGTTCGGAAAAATAAGAATATCCGTCATTTCTTTACTTATCGGCGCAGCGGTTAAATCCCTTATAAGCTACTTTTTGATAAGATACGAGGGTATCGGAGCGATAGGCGCTCCATTTGGTACTGTAATTTCTTATTTTGTATCTCTTGTAATATCCTTTTATGCTTTAAACAAGGAGAAAAAAATAAAAATATCTATTATAAAACCCCTTCTTCCTTCGCTGATTTCGGCGTTGGTTGCCGTTATCCCGGTATGCATATTTTCAAAATTCGCAGGACAAATAAACTCAATAAGGGTAAAGTCGTTGATTTTACTGGTTATTTATGGAATTTCGTATATGACGGTTTTCGTACTTTTCTCAAAAAAACACAAGAATATAGCCGTTTTTTTGAGCAAAATAAACAAAAAACGCTTGGATTGATTATTAATATGGCTGAAATTTATTTTTAGAGGTAAAAAACTGCCGAAAACCCTTGCAATCATTAAGAAATGTTGGTATAATATTCATAGATTTTTAAAAAAAGAAAGGATTTTGCCCAATGAATAAGACAGATCTCGTAAACGTTGTCGCAGCTGAAACCAAGCTTGCAAAGAAGGATGTTGATGCAGTAGTTAACGCTACTCTTAAGGCTGTTGCCGATGCTCTCAAGGCTGGCGATAAGGTTGCTCTTATCGGTTTTGGTACCTTCGAGGTTAAGGCTACCGCTGCTAGAGAAGGCCGTAACCCCAAGACCGGCGAAGCTATCGCTATTCCCGCTGCTAAGAAGCCCGCATTCACAGCTTCAAAGGTTCTCAAGGACGAAGTTAACGCTTAATTAATGCGGCTTGATAAATTTTTGAAGGTTTCGCGCCTCATAAAACGCAGAACTGTTGCAAACGAAGCCTGTGACGCTTCACGAGTTTTCGTTAACGGAAGGATTGTAAAGCCCTCATACGACGTAAAGCTTGGTGACGAAATAACCATTTCTTTTGGTTCAAAGCAAGTTTCGGTTCGTGTTCTGGATATTAGAGAGACAACGAAAAAATCGGACGCGCTCGGTATGTATGAGGTAATTTCAGAATCTAATGCATAATTTAATAAAGTATCACATATTCTTTTTTAGAGTATGTGATATTTTATTTTTTAGGGGGTTTTTATGGGAGAAACGGTAACTAAAAATTATGAAACTGTTATAAAGAACCGAAAGGTTTTGACCTTAAACGGCGTTATTAACGTTCTGAGCTTCGGTGAAGATTATTTATCCTTAGCTACGGATTTAGGTGAGGTTATAGTTGAAGGAAGAGAACTGAAAATCGAAAGTCTTACTAAGGAAAACGGAGAAATACTCATTAAGGGAATAATTGACGGAGTGTTTTATAGAGAGCAGAAAAACGATAAAGGATTTTTTAAAAA
>JAZSBB010000068.1:0-6837 GCA_045602185.1 Eubacteriales bacterium | reverse complement strand
AATTTAGGGTATAATAAAAGACCTAATTAGGCTAAAACGAGCATATTTTATTGAAAACGTGTGTTTTTTATCTAAAAGTATTGTGTTTATCTAAATATCATTTATATATCCTTTGTATATCTGTATAGGTATTATTTTAACATCTTTGCTTTGCAACCTTTGTATTTAATATAGTTTATTGGTATATTTTATCGTTGAAATCGCTGCGTTAAATAATATATATGTGTGCGTTGTATTACTATACGTACGTTAGGTAACATTGATTTTTCGACAAAAATTATAAAAAATAATGGCGTATCAGATGCATTTTATTTTAATGTAATGAATTTTGAAAAACATACGTATAACAAACTTATCAAAAAATATTATCAAATTATTCGCATTTGAAACGCAAATTTTTTAAAGAGCAAAAATTTTAGGGAATAGCATGCTCGAAAAACTTGAAAAAATAAAATATGTATTATATAATATATTGTAGCTTTATATATTTAGAGCATTGTGCTCACGCTTCCCCGCTCTTTTTCATAAAAATTTTATTCTAAATGCTTGTCAGCATTGACATTTAGGGCTTTTTCTATTATACTTGTCTTGGAGAGGTAATTTTTATCTTCAAGAGCCCCTGTCGTAACCAGGTTATCTTTTTGAGGATAATGTGACCTCTCTTTCAATATATTACACCCTTGAAAACCGAGAAATTTTTTAGGCTTCCCTGCTATTTTTTCTCAAATATTTCATTCTTGTTGCTTCTCCGCCCCTTATATGACGCTCGGATTTGTTTTTTTCGAGTATTTCTTTTACCTCCGAATACAGCGCTGCATTCGTATATCTCAATTTCTTTGATAAATCCTTATGTACCGTGCTTTTGCTAATTCCAAATCTGCTGGCGCAAGCTCTTACGGTAGCGCCGGTATCAATAACATATTCTGCCAGAATTTCGGGGCGTTCTTTCCCTTGCATTTTTATCATATAATCTCTCCGTTCTGCCGCTAAAAGACGGCTGTGAAATGAGTTTGGCACGGAATGATATTACTCTTTTTGCCTTTATACAATATATGAAAGGAAATTTAAAATAATGATTAAGGAAGACACTAAATTTGTTGATTCAACAGTATTTGAAGGTATGACTTCTATCAGAGCTATCCTTTCGGCAAATGATTTAAATATAAATACAAGAAGAATCAACAAAATATTATATGACAAAGATAAAATACATAAAATTGCAAAAAACTTAGGTTATTTGAGGGCAGTTTCGCAAAAATATGGTTTTAAAATAGTGGAATCAACCGGAAAAGAAATTGATTCTTATTCGCTCGGAAGCTCTCACGGAGGCATAATCGCTTTCAGCGGACCAAGAGATATCCCGACTCTTTCCGAAGCTAAAAATATAGAAAGAACCGGTTTTTACTGTATGATTGAAGGGATTGAGGACCCATACAATTTCGGCTATTCTTTGCGCTCTCTATACGCAACCGGCTGCGATGGAATAATCCTTCCCGAAAGAAACTGGCTAAGTGCTGCCGGAGTTGTTGCCCGAAGCTCTGCGGGAGCCTCGGAGCTCTTCCCTATTTTTAAATCAGACGCTCTCACTGCCGCAAAATACTTTAAAAAACTTGGTTATAAAGTAATCTGCGCTGATGAAAACACTGATAATATTCTCGGAAAATGCGAATTAAAGCTTCCGATTCTGTTAATTATCGGAGGCGAAAAGCGTGGAATTTCATCTTCTCTTTTAAAATTAGCCGATTTAAAAATAAAAATTGACTACAAAAGAGATTTTAAGGCATCGCTCTCCGCCGCATCGGCAACTACTATGTTTGCCTATGAAATAATGCGCCAAAACAACTAATTCTAAAATCAGCAGTTGAAAAAAACAAAAAGGTAGAGGAATTATACCTACGATATACACGTAAAACGCCGATGACTTTTGGCGGTACATATCAATAACGTATATCCTCTACCTTTTTATTTTGTTTTCTCTAAGGGGGTAACTCTTTTATTGGGTTACGTCTAAAGCTACCGCCCCTGTATTTCGTTTGTGAAACGCGGTTTAGAAACGTCAATCCTTCGACTGATTATCAGCCTCCGCAACCGCAGCCGCCTTTATTGTTTCCCGAAACTTGTATACCCGGAATTACGCTGGCTTTAAAGCTATTTACCGGAAATGCCATAGTTCTGAAAAGCGCACAAGGATTTTCATCGTTGCTTGCGGTCGTGCATTCCTTATCAGGTACGCAATAATCACTTGCCTGAACAAGAAGCTGCGCCGGACGGACTATTCTGATTACCGAGAAAATTCCAAAGGACACGTAAAGCTTATTTCCGGCGCTCGCATTTCCTCCGCATACGTTACCGCCAAGGCAATCGCAAATACACGATGGTATTTCAAAGCACTCACAGCAGGAATTTATAGGACAATCGGTTATTTTCTGCCCTAAAACGATAGGTTCTACGGTTTCTACGATAGCTATAGGAGAATTATCGCTTACGTTATCAAGATTTCCTATATCGCAATAAGAGCTATTGGGATCCGAGGAGAACGAAACCACACTGCCTTCCCCGCCGTAAAGTATAACCTCTTTTTCGAGAACGGAGATTCCGTCAAAGCACTGACTCTTCCCTACTCCTACGCAACCTTCGCACTCAACCTTTATATAATACTTTACGGTTACTCTGTAAAATCCCTTGTTAAAAGGTATAGTATCTACGCCTACGTAAGCCCAAACGAGCTTTGCCGAGCGAATTCGTACGTTATTAGCATTATTTATAACCTCTTCGCCGTATTCGGTTAAATAAACTCTTGAATCTTCAAAGCAGTCCCTATCTCTACAGCAGTCCAGCACTCTTTTCGTATCAATACAAACTGCGCCGCGCCCATCGAATGAACCGCATAATGTATTTCTGTTTTCTTGCATTGTAACATCTCCAAATTTATACATTTTTGTTACCCAGGCGAATTTATACGCCTTGATAATATTCTATGTAAAATTCGAAACTTTGTTAACAAAAAAGAATGGACTCAAAAACGAATCCATTCTCTTTATAAAAAACTTATATTCAGTTTGAAAATCAAGCGTAAGCCTTAATTCCCTCGGGGCATTCCTCAACAGCTATCGAAGCCGTCATAACGATATTTACGTTGCCTGCTACCTTATCAAGCTTTTTAAGAATATTCTCAAAGCCTACAACGTCGTTTCCGCAAATTTTAAGTCCGGAATCAACAAACAAATCGGTTATATCGCTATTCGAAGCAAGAACGCCGGAAATAAAGCCGTAAAGGTCATCTGCCGTAGCTATAAAATATTCATCACTGTCGATGAGTCTTGCCTTATATGTAATATCGTGAGTAAGCTTATCACCCTTTTCAATGCATACAACTGAGCCGTTGGAAGCTGCGGTGGCATTATTTACAAGTTCTATGAGAGTCTTGGTCTTGCCCGAGCCTTTGCAGACGATAAATAATTTGATCATTTTAAGATCCTCCTGCTTTTTGTTATAAGATACCAAAGTTATCTTACAATTATATTTTACACTAACTAAAGAAAAATTGCAATAGGATTTTATTGAATTTTGAAATTTTTTTGTAATTTTTATCCATTATTTATGCGATTTTCAAGCGCCGCCTTCAAATCCTCATATCCCGGTTTTCCAAGAAGCGCAAACATATTCTTTTTATAGGCTTCGACACCCGGCTGATTGAAAGGATTAACCTTGAGCATATATCCGGAAATTGCGCATGCAAGCTCGAAGAAATATACCAGTTGACCGAAGGTATATTCAGTTCTGTCGCAAAGCTCTATAAGAATGTTAGGAACGCCGCCGTCATTATGAGCAATTAACGTGGCAAGCATAGCCTTCTTGTTAACGTAATCCAACGTTTTGCCTGAAATAAAATTCAAGCCGTCAACGTTTGCTTCATCTTCGGGAATAGTAAAGGTTTCTCCGGGGTCAACTACGTTAATTACGGTTTCGAAAAGATTTCTCTGACCGTCCTGAACGTACTGTCCGAGCGAGTGCAAATCCGTAGAAAAAACAACGGAAGCGGGGAATATTCCCTTCTTATCCTTGCCTTCGCTTTCACCGTAGAGCTGCTTCCACCATTCGCTCATCATAAGCATATACGGCTCATAGCCAACGAGAATTTCGGTAACCTTACCGTCAATAAGGAGCGCATTTCTTATTAAAGCATAGTTTATAGCAATATTATCGAGAGATTTTTCGGTAAGCTTTGCTCTTGCGTCAGCAGCGCCCTGCATCATTTTATCAATATTAATGCCGGCTACCGCTATCGGCAAAAGTCCCACTGCCGTAAGGACGGAGTATCTGCCGCCAACGTCATCGGGAACAACAAAGGTCTCGAATCCTGCTTCATCCGAAAAATGCTTAAGCGTTCCCTTTTGCTTATCGGTTGTAACGAAAATTCTATCCTTTGCGCCTTCTATGCCGTATTTTTCGATAAGCAACGACTTAAATACTCTGAAAGCTATCGCAGGCTCGGTTGTAGTTCCTGATTTCGAAATAACGTTTACACAAAGCTCCTTATCCTTCACTATCGACAGAAGCTCGGTCAAGGCGGTGGTAGATATATTGTTTCCTGCGAAATAGATGTCGGGAGTATCCTTCTTTAAAGAATTATACATAGGGCTCTTGATAAACTCTATCGCCGCTCTTGCTCCGAGATAAGAGCCTCCTATACCGATAACGATAAGAGCCTCGCAGCTTTTCTTTATTTTTTCCGCAGCTATTTTTATTCGATTGAACTCGACCTTATCATAAGATACGGGCAAATCTACCCACCCAAGAAAATCGCTTCCTTCGCCATCTTTTGCCAAAACGGTATCAAGAGCTTTTTCGGCAACGGGGCGAAGCTTTTTCAACGTTTCTTCATTCAAAAAATTCTTAACGTAATTGTCAACCAGCTTTACTGACATTTTTATTCCTCCAAAACTTTTTTATCAATTAATTTTAACACAATTCAGAGATATTTGCAATAGAAAAACGTAGATTTTTGAAATTTATAATTATTATTCTTTATTAAATCTACCGGTAAAAGCAGTGCGTAGAATTCCACAGAACAAATCCGATACTCCGATTTTTTCTATGTCGCATTTTACGTATATTTTTTCTTCAGCTAATACCTTTCCCGAAATCATATATTTTATATTTCCTACGGCATCACCGGACTTTAAAGGCGCTGAGATGTAATCCGGAATTTCAAAATACTTTTCAACCTTGTTCTTATAATTCTTATCAATTAGTTTTGCAAATTCGCCCGAATATACCTTAACGGTGTGCATATTTCCCCCGTAAACCTTCACGTCCTCAAGCACTTCCTCTTGCTCGGTATATAACGCATAATTTGCAAATCCGAAATCGAGAAGAGAGCGAGCAATAGCATTGCGGGAATCTCTTGTTTCTGCGCCCATTACTACGGCTATAAGCTGCATATCCTCTCGCTTTGCGGTAGCACTTATACAATACCCCGCCTTGTCAGTTGAGCCGGTTTTTAATCCGTTGCAGCCGTCATAATAGCGCACTAATCTGTTTGTATTAGTCAGGGTAAACTCACCGTTTCTGATAGTGTCCTGCCAAAGCGAGCTATATTCGAGTATCAGCCCGTGCTTTAAGAGTTCTCTTGACATTATCGCTATATCAAGCGCTGATATCAAATGATTTTCGGTAGTATCGTCAAGCCCGGTGGTATTTTCAAAGCAAGAATTGTTCATTCCAAGCTCTCTCGCTCTTTTGTTCATCAATGTTACGAAGGCACTCTCGCTACCCGAAACGTGTTCGCTGAGAGCCACTGCGGCATCGTTGGCACTTGCTATTACGGTGCATTTTACTAAGTCCCTTACGGACATAATTTCGCCTTCCTCAAGATAAACCTGGCTGCCACCCATAGAAGCCGCATTCTGACTTATGCTGACGTTTTCATCGAGAGAAATTTGACCGTTCTCTATCGCCTCCATAACCAAAAGAAGCGTCATAACTTTTGTAACCGAGGCAGGTGTTAAGGCCTGATTTTCATTATGGGAAAATATAATTTCCCCGGTTTTTGCTTCCATCAAAACTGCCGATTTGCAATCTACATCAAATTCAGCCTTTGTAATAGAATACAATTCTGCCTCATTATTTGTTTCATTTTTAGCAAATACACTAGATGCGGCAGAAAATAAAAAAATAAAAAGAAGCATAAAAGCAAATAACTTTTTCATTATCTTCCTCCAAAATACTTTTATGCTTCATATATATTATACTTAATTATCTTTTATTACATAGTCGTCCTTTAAAATTGCGCACTTTTCTATATCACGATATTCCCCTTTTACGATTATAGCCTTTCTCGAAAGTCCCTCACACGTCATTTTGCACCTTTGAAGCAAACGCTTACTCTTTTCGTTTTCGGGCAAATATATCGCTTCTATTCTGTTTAAGTTCAACCGTTCAAATCCAAATTTTATAATTTCCGTTACGGCTTCGCTCGCTATTCCCCTTTTCCAGAATTTCCTATTTAAGACGTAACCGATTTCCGCTGAATTATTCGGCAGGTTAAAGCGTGTGAACCCCACCGTACCGACAAGCTTTCCGTTATAGGTTATCCCCCAATCATAAAATGAATGAGTTTTATATAGCTTTTGAAGATATTTTAAATATCTTTTCGTGAAGCCAATATCCTCGTGCGGCTTCCATAACAGATATTTTGAGACTTCCGGGTCTTTTGCGTATTCATATACGTCTGGCAAATCGGATAGCTCTATTTTTCTGAGAATCAAGCGTTCGGTTTTTATTGTAGGGATTTTTGTAAATATCTTTAAATCATCGTATTTCATATCAGCCACC
>JAZSBB010000067.1:0-30199 GCA_045602185.1 Eubacteriales bacterium | reverse complement strand
CCTGAGGTATCCTTGTCTATACGGTGAACTATACCCGGCCGCATAACGCCGCCGATACCCGAAAGTGAATCCTTCATATGATAAAGAAGCGCATTGACGAGCGTTCCCGAAAGGTTTCCTGCGGCGGGATGCACGACCATTCCGGAAGCCTTGTTTATTACGGCTAAGTCCTCGTCCTCGTATATTATATCTATAGGAATATTTTCTGCTTCGACCTCGTATTCTATAGGCTCAGGCAGAGAAATTTCAACGGTATCGCCAAGCTTTAAGACGTATTTTTTTGACACGGGTACCCCACCTACCGTGATATCTCCCGCATCAATCAGCTTTGCCGCTGCGCTTCTTGAAAGCTCGGCGCAGTCCGAGGCAAAAACGTCCAGCCTTTTGCCAACCCAGTCGGCGTCTACAGTTTTATTTATCATTTTTCTTTTCCTTTTGCAGCTTTGACTCCTTGATTATATCAAGCACCAGAGCAAGAATAAGCATTCCGGCGCCAACGCAAACGAAGGAATCAGCTCCATTGAAAATAGCAAAATCTATAAGCCTGAAATCTATAAAATCCACAACGTATCCAAGCGCTATTCTGTCTATCATATTTCCTATACCGCCCGAGATTATCATAGATATAGATACCTCGTAGAGTCTACTTGAAACTCTGCCGGAAAAAAGAAATACGGAAAGGGCGATTATGGCGACCGTTGAAATGCTCATAAACACCCATCTTGAATCCGAAAGCATACTGAACGCAGCGCCCTTGTTTTCTGCATAGGTGAGGTGCAGCGCACCCTCAATTATGGGAATGGTTCCTTTTGGCATAATAAACCTGACGGCGAGCCATTTTGTGAGCTGGTCTATTCCTATTCCGGCAAAAATTACGGAAATGAAAAAAATATATTTTTTCAGTGGCAGCTTTTTCATTAGGTTATCCTTTTTTTCTTTTTAATAGAGAAAAGTGAAAAGCGAAAAAATCACTCTTCACTGTTAACTCTTAGTTAATCTCTTATGTCTATTCCGTTTGGCGTTATGATATAAGTACCGGGAGCAACGTTTTTTATTTCTCCGTCCTTAGTGTAGGTTACTCCGTTAAGGAAATCAAGCATTCTTATAGTAGAGGCTCTGTCGAGCAGCTCGGCATTGAGAACCACGGTGCAGCCTTCAATAAGGTAATCGGCAATTGAGCTTACCTCGTCAAAGGATTCGGGGCGAACTACCTTAAGTTCAATATTGCTTCCTTCAATGGAAGACGAAGCCGGCTGAGCCTTTTCTGGCCGTACGGGCAGAGGCTTTTCGGGAACCGCTTCGGTTGCTTCCTCAAGATTTTTGAATTCTATTTCCTCGTCTTCCTCAAGTCTGTTCTTTGCTCTCATTTTTTCCGCAAGTCTGTCAAACATTTTAGTATCTCCTTTATTTTATGAATAGTTTTCTTCCTACCCTTACCAGTGTCGAGCCTTCCTCAATAGCTATTCTGTAGCTATCGCTCATACCCATCGAAAGCGTGGGCGCCTCGGCAAAGCCGTATTTTTCCGATAGTGTATCAAAAAGCTTTTTCGTAAGTCTGAAATACGGGCGCAAGTCCTCCTCGGAGCTTGAAACAGGCCCCATAGTCATAAGCCCCCTAAGCGATATTCCGGGCAGAGAAACGATGTCGAGAAAAAGCCTTTCGGCATCCTCGGGCATAACGCCGCCCTTGCTTTCCTCTCTTGCGCTGTTCACCTCTATAAGAACGGGAATTTTTCGTCCGCATTTTTCTGCAAGTCTTGATATATCCTCGGCGAGTTTTTTTGAGTCAACCGAATGTATCATAGCGGTAATCGGAGCAACCAGCTTTATCTTGTTTCTTTGCAGAGTTCCGATTTCGTGCATATTTACCGAAAAGCCGGAGTCGGAAAGGAGCTCGTATCTGCGCTTTACCTCGCCGGGACGGTTTTCACCCATATTGAGAGCGCCCGACCTGGCAAGAGCCAGAAGCTCCTCATCGCTGCCGCTTTTTGTAACTGCAACAAGAGTCGGAGTGGGAGTCCCAGCCGCAGCCGCAATCAGAGAAAGCTCGCCGCAAAGCTCATCGTAATTTCTCTTTATATAATCAAAAATTTCCATATCATTCTCTTAGCATTTTACCGTTTTATACAATTATATCATTTTTAAGAGTCAAATTCAAGGGCTTTGTGAAAATATTTCGGTGCCGCTCGGCGATTATTTCGTAGCCTTAGCTATTGATTTTAGACAATATATATGTTATAATATATTGAATAAGCAAAAATATTTAAAAATATCGGAGAATACAATGCACGAAAAAACAACCGGCGCACGCTTACCGTCCGTTGCAGCACTCGCTTATCTCGGTGATGCGAGGCATTCGCTGTACGTGAGGCGTATGCTTATAGAGAAGAAAAATTTGACGAAGTCGGCAGACCTTAATAAAGAAGCGCTCCGCTACGTAACGGCAGAGGCGCAGGCAAAGATGTACCGAAAAATAGAGGATATGCTGATTGAGGACGAGCTAAGCGTTTTTAAACGGGCGCAGAATTCCACTCACTTGAACCGCCCCCGCCACGCATCTATAGCCGATTACCGAACAGCAACCGGCTTTGAGGCAGTTATAGGTATGCTTGAATGGATAGGGGATACCGAAAGATTGACCTTGCTTCTTGACAAGGCTCACGAGGAAGAAAAAATAATGAAAGACGAGGAAATATAAAATGATTCAGAGAATTAAGGGAACTATGGACATAATGCCGGAGGATACTCCTCTTTTTAGGTACATAGAGGGGGTAATGCGTGAGGAGGCCGAGAAATACGGCTACGGCGAGATACGAACGCCTACATTTGAAAACACTGAGCTTTTTGTGAGAGGCGTAGGAGACACCACTGACGTAGTTCAGAAGGAAATGTACACCTTTGCGGACAGAGAGGAGAACCGTTCGATATCTCTGCGCCCGGAGGGAACTGCCTCGGTTGCCAGAGCCATAATCGAAAACGGAAAATGCTCCGACCCAATGCCCTTAAAGTTTTACTACATAATCTCCTGCTTCCGCCACGAGAAGCCGCAGGCGGGCAGAAGCCGTGAATTTTTCCAGTTCGGAACGGAGCTTTTCGGCTCGGAAAGTCCCGCCGCTGACGCAACCGCAATAGCACTCGCTCATTCGGTGCTTAAAAGACTGGGACTTACTAATATAACGCTGCATCTTAACTCTATCGGCTGTAAGGAATGCCGTCCGAAATACAGAGAGGCTCTTATAAGCTACTACTCCGAAAAAAAGGACTGCCTTTGCGAAAACTGCAAATCAAGGCTACAAAAGAATCCTTTAAGGCTTCTTGACTGTAAAAATCCCGAATGCCATAGACTTGCCGAGGCTGCGCCGAAAACGACCGACCACCTTTGCGAGAGCTGCGAGAATAAATTCAAGCTTCTTTGCTCGGCGCTTGACGCTATGAATATAAAGTACGAGGTAGATTCCTCTATAGTAAGAGGACTTGATTATTACACCGGCGCCGTGTTTGAGTTTATAGCCGAGGGCATCGGCGCTCAGTCAACGGTTTGCGGAGGAGGAAGATATGACGGACTGGTTGAGTCAATAGGCGGCCCCTCCCTCTCGGGAATAGGCTTCGGTATGGGAATAACAAGGCTTATTCTCGCTATGAAGGAGCTAGGTCTTGATAAGATAGAGGCGGCACGTCCCAAAATATACGTTGCTGCGCTCGGAGAGGCGGCAACCGTAAAAGCTCTGGCTATATCGGAAAGACTCAGAAAAGAGGGCGTGTATGCCGAGTGCGATATAGTTGGCAGAAGCCTTAAAGCTCAAATGAAATACGCAAACAAGATAGGTGCGTCCTATACCCTCATAATAGGAGAGAGTGAGATTGAGTCAGGGAAGGCGCAGATGAGAAATATGCTGACGGGAGAGCAGACGGAGGTTATGCTCGATTCCTTTGTGCTTGGAGATTAAAATGCAAAAAAGAGAGAATTTTCTCCCGGTAACCAAAGAGGACGTTAAGGAAAGAGGCTGGTCTGAGGTCGATTTCGTTTACGTTATCGGCGATGCGTACGTTGACCACCCCTCCTTTGGCGCCGCTATAATATCGAGAGTCCTTGAGGATAAGGGTTTTCGGGTAGCAATACTCAGTCAGCCGGATTTTCGCTCCTGCTCGGATTTCAAAAGATTCGGAAAGCCCCGTCTTGCATTTCTCGTTTCCTCGGGTAACATAGACTCAATGGTGGCGCATTATACCGTGTCTAAGAAAAAACGCACCTACGACTATTACACGGCGGGCGGAAAAATGGGAGAGCGCCCGGACAGAGCGGTAATAGTTTACTGTAACAGAATAAGAGAGGCTTACGGAGACGTGCCTATCATAATCGGCGGACTTGAAGCTTCCTTGCGCCGATTTGCGCATTACGACTACTGGGACGATAAGGTGCGCAGAAGCATTCTCGTTGACAGCCGAGCGGATATTCTTACGTACGGAATGGGCGAGAATATAATACGGCGTCTTGCGGAGCTGCTCGATAGGGGCGTTCCCATAAAGAAAATACGTGACGTCCGAGGCTGCGTTTATCTTGCGAAATCGGGCGAAAAGGTGTTTTTCGACTCGGTGAGCGTTGGAGAATACGATACGCTCAAAACTGATAAAAGGGCGTACGCAGACGCCTTTGCGGCTCAGTATAAAAATACCGACTCGGTAAGAGGAAAGGCGGTAATAGAATATTACGGCGATAAAATGCTCGTCCAGAATCCGCCTATGCCCCCTCTTTCGAGAGAGGAGCTTGACTACGTATATTCGCTGCCCTACGCAAGAGATTATCACCCGGATTACGAGGCGTTGGGCGGTGTTCCGGCTATAGCCGAGGTTAAGCATTCCATAACGCATAACAGAGGCTGCTTCGGCGCCTGCAATTTCTGCGCCCTTGCGTTTCATCAGGGCAGAGAGGTGCGTTCAAGAAGCGAGGCTAGCGTTATCTCTGAGGCGGAGCTTATTTCCAAAATGCCCGATTTCAAGGGCTATATAAATGACGTAGGCGGCCCTACGGCAAATTTCCGCTATCCCTCCTGCGAAAAGCAGCTTAAAGAGGGCGTTTGTCCTTCCCGCAAATGCCTTGCCCCCACCCCTTGTAAAAATCTTAAAATAGACCACACGGAATACGAGCATCTTCTCTCCGAAATTGAAAAAATAAAGGGAGTAAAAAAGGTGTTCGTGCGCTCGGGAATACGCTTTGATTACCTCGTGTATGATAAAAACGAGAGCTTTTTTCGCCGTTTGGTATCAAGACACGTTTCGGGTCAGCTGAAGGTTGCGCCCGAGCATTGTTCAAGCAATGCGCTCGTTATGATGGGAAAGCCTGCAGTTGAGGTTTTTGAAAAATTCAAGAAAAGATTTTTCGAGCTTTCTGGCGAGGCGGGACTTGAGCAATATCTTGTCCCGTATCTTATGTCAAGCCACCCCGGCGCAACTATGAATGACGCCGTGGAAATGGCGCTCTGGCTTAAAAAATGGGGATATTCTCCCGAGCAGGTGCAGGATTTTTACCCAACTCCCGGAACTATATCAACCGTTATGTATTATACGGGTATCCACCCTATGACAAAAAAAGCGGTTTACGTAACCAGAGATTACCGTGAAAAGAAAATGCAGCGTGCCCTGCTTCAATATTCGAAGCCGGAAAACGCAAACCTCGTCAGAGAGGCGCTCAGACTTGCGGGCAGAGAGGATTTGATAGGAAATTCTCCCGAATGCCTCGTGCGCCACGCCTTCGGTCAGGGAAAAAATTCCCATTATGCGCCGGCGCCCGAAAAAAAGAAAAAAATAGCGTCAGCTGCGGCACGTAAGGGAAATAAAAGAGATGCAGCTAACGCCGGTAAACAAATTAAAAAGAGGAAGAATACGTCCGAGCGCAGCCCTTATGTCAAGAATGTACAAAAAAGATTAAAAGACGTAAAGCAAAAAGGAAAAAAACGGTAAAAACACACGAAACGCAAAAACTATAGTAAAAAGTACGAAGCAAAAATGAAGAAAAAATCAAGCAGTTTATTAAAAAGCAGAAATAATTGAAAAAATAAAAAAATTTCAAAAAGCTATTGACAAAACGGAAAAGTGAAGATTTCGAATATTCCCCCCTAAAACAACCGCTTTGGGCTCAAACGGTGGAAAAACTGTGGACAACTACTTGAAAAAAACGCAAAATCTTGGAAATTCGCACTCTTTCGACAAAAAGAATTCCACAATTTCAACAAATAAAAATGTGGAAAATCATAAAAAAAGCGATTTCCAAGTTTTGTAAAAACAGGAAAATTAGAGCTTTGAGTGGAAAAAAAGAGTCTCAGCAAACCTTTTTATAAACAATTTTTTTGTCGCACCCCGGCTTGTGCAATAGTACTTTTTACGAAACGGCAAAGACCACAAAAAATTTGAAAGACGGAACCATAAATGAACCAACTTGAACAACGATATCTTAGCGCAAAAAGAAGGCTTTTCGATAAGGTCTATTCCGCAAAGCTTAACAGTGAGCAAAGAAGAGCAGTCTTTACGGCAAACGGCCCTCTGCTCGTCCTTGCCGGAGCGGGAAGCGGAAAAACAACGGTGCTTGTAAACCGAATATCCTTTCTGATAAAATACGGAAACGCCTATTTTTCGGACGATATACCCGAGGATATATCAGAGGGGCTCGTCTCGGCTCTTGAAAACGCTTATGAGATGACGGTCGAGGAGATAAGCCATATTCTGCCGGAATTTATTTCTCTGCCGTGTCCGCCCTGGGCGGTACTTGCCATAACCTTTACAAACAAGGCGGCGGCGGAGATACGGTCAAGACTTGCTTCGGCATTTTCTGAGCCTCAGGTTGCCGAGTCTATATGGGCGTGTACCTTCCACTCGATGTGTCTTCGCATACTGAGAAGGTACGGAGAGCGCCTCGGCTATTCCGATGGCTTTTCGATATACGATACTGACGATAAAAAGCGAATGCTTTCCCTTTGTATGAAGGAGCTTGAAATAGACGAAAAAAGACTTGCCGTGCGTGCGGTGGCAAACGAGATAAGCAAGGCGAAGGATTCTCTTGTACCGCCTGAGTCGTTTGAGCTTCCGGGCGACCCCAGGGAGAGAGACATTTTGCGTATATACAAGCTCTATCAGAAAAAAATGAGCGAATACAATGCGGTGGATTTTGACGATATCATTATGCGAACGGTAGAATTGCTTGAGCAAAATGAGGATATCCGAACATATTATCAAAATAAATTCAAATACGTTCTCGTGGACGAGTATCAGGATACCAACTACGCTCAGTTCGTTCTGACAAGGCTTATATCGGAGAAAAGCAGAAACATAATGGTAGTCGGTGACGATGACCAGAGCATTTACCGTTTCCGAGGCGCAACGGTAGCGAACATATTGAATTTTGACAAAACCTTTCCTGACGCAACGGTAATAAAGCTGGAGCAGAATTACCGCTCCACAGAAAATATACTTAACGCCGCAAACGCAATAATTAAGAATAACAGCGACCGACATTCAAAAAAGCTCTGGTCAAAAAAGGGCGAAGGAGAAAAAATAGTTCTCAAAGAGACGTTAGACCAGAATGACGAAGGCAAATATATCATTGAAAATATAGTAAGAGGCGTTCGTGAAAAGGGAAGAAAATATTCCGATTATGCAATTCTTTACCGATTAAACGAGCTTGCGCGCTCCCTGGAAACGACCTTTACCAAAAGCGGAATACCTTATAAGATACTGGGCTCTATGCGATTTTACGACCGAAAGGAAATAAAGGATATTATAGCGTACCTTTCCGTAATCAATTCTCCCGGCGACAGCCTGAGGCTGAAGCGGATAATAAACGAGCCGAAAAGAAAAATAGGCTCCGCAACCGTTGAAGCGGTCGAAGAGATTGCCGAAGCAAAAGAAACGAGTATGTACGAAATAATGAAAAACGCTTCGGAATATACCCTTCTTCAAAAGAGTGCGGAAAAGCTATCGGATTTTGTTGGACTCATAGAGGGAATAAAGGCGGAGGAATCGAAGCCGTCAGTTCTCATTGAGAAGGTGTTCGTTGACACGGGATATAAGGGTATGCTTGAAGCCGAGGGCTTTGAGGGAGAGGGCAAAATACTCAACGTGAACGAATTTATCTCAGCGGCGGTCGAATATGAAAAGCGCTGCTCGGATTTGGGAGAGGAAGCAACTCTTGTAGGATTCCTTGAGGAAATTGCCCTGGTCAGTGACGTTGATAAGTATGACGAAAGCGCAGATGCGGTCGTCTTGATGACTATTCACGCCGCAAAAGGCCTTGAATTTCCTATAGTATTTCTCGCCGGAGTCGAGGACGGCATATTCCCATCTTTACAGAATATGGGAGAACCTGACGAGATGAGCGAGGAGCGCCGTCTTATGTACGTTGCGATAACCAGAGCGAAGGAAAAGCTTTATATAACGCACGCAAAGAACAGGACTATGTACGGAAGAACGGGATTTAATCCCCTTTCGGTATTTATAAGAGAGGAGCTTCCCGATAATCTCGTGGTTAAAGAACAGAATAGGTCGGTTCCGCCGAGGCAGAGCGCCTCGTATATTCCGAGAGAGCAGAGATTTCAAAGACCGCAGCGCCCTACGGAGCTTTCCCGCCCCATAGATATTTTCCCCGCAGGCGTAAAGAAAAGCGGAGCGGGAAGCTTTGGCATAGAAAAGATGTCACCCGGCACCCGTGTAGCGCATTCCGCCTTTGGTACCGGTGTGATTAAATCTGCAAGGGATATGGGCGGTGACGTGCTTTACGAGGTTGATTTCGATAGCGGAATAACTAAAAAGCTTATGGCAACCTACGCTAAGCTGACTAAAATTCAGCGTTGATTTTACCCGAAAGGAGTCGTTTTCTTGAAAATAAGGATAACAGCTTTCTTTTTGATTTGTCTTATTTTAATTTCCCAGCTTATCGGCTGCTCGGATAGCAAAAGTTTTTCGCACTGCGAGCTGACTCTCGTTTTGGATAAGGATTTTTCCCGGGAGGAGAGTGAGGAATTCGACCTGCTTTTATCAAACGGAGAGCTTGTTTTGGGGGTTAACAGAATTTCCTTTGCGGCAGGCTTAAACCAGGGAATATCCGATACCTATACCGACAAGGGCTTTGCGGCGTTCTTTATGCACGAAAGCGGAAAAAGCGAAAATCTCCTTATGCACGGAAGCATACCCTATTACACCTACACCGAAAACGGTGAAGGCGGTGATTATTTTTACACGGTTACCTTCTATCGCTCAAAACACGCCTATTTCACGGTTGCATACGTAACCGAGAGTGATAAAAAAGAGCTTTGGAGCGAAAGAATACTGAAATTTGCAGAGACTGCTTATTTTAACGATGCTGAGGATATAACCGTCAGCTGATTTAAGCACTTGCGGCGAGATATCCCAAAATAGCGTGGATTTATGTAGCTTTAGACGTATTCGAATTTGGTTATGTTTGCTTAGGAATGGAGAAAAATATGAAAAAAACAGTTTTTTGCGTCTTATTATCTCTCATATCAGCGTTTCTTTTATTCTCTTGTGCGCCGGGGCAAGAAACCCCTGACGTGCCGCCGGCCCCTCCTAGCGCCGAAAAAACCTATTACAAGGTAATGGTAAGCGAGGACGAGGGCTTTACCGTGGAGAGCGAGAATCCTCAGCAGATAGAATCGGGAAAGGACGCAGTTTTTAAGATTTCAATAGACAATTCCTACGTTTTTTCATCAGTCAGCGAGGGAACCTATAACGAGGAAACGGGTGAGCTTACAATACCCAACGTTTCTTCTAAAATGAACATATCCTTTACCGTTGAAAGCCTCGGCTACGACACGAGCGTAGAATATGCATATTTCTTCAAAGGAACACAAAAGGACGAAACCAGCGTTTTGCCCGGCAGTGTAAATGCAGGCAGCGAAATAAAGCTTACCGCAGGCGACAGCCGCCGTATCTTTGTCGGCTGGAGCTTTGGCAAAAGTGCGGAATCGGGCGGCGAGATTGTCAGCAAGGAGCGTGAGTACAGCTTTCGCATTTCGCCCGAAAACGTAAAGAACGGAGCCTTGACCGTTTACTCTAACTACAAGGATTCAAATATTTTCCATTACGACCTTAACGGCGGAGTGTATAACGCCGACACCTATAATTCTAAGAAAAACGACTTTTATTCCGTAGAGGCGGAGGGAAACAAGGTAACGGTAACGCTTTATGAGGAATATTATTCCTACGCCGAGTGCGCCTCTACCTTCTGGAATGACGGTAGCTTCACGAGAGAAGGCTATCTTCTCACCGAATACAACACCAAAGCTGACGGAAGCGGAGAGTCTTACAGTCTTGGCTCAAAATACTATCCCAAGGCAGACGGTGACAGCTCACCAACGCTTTACTGTATATGGAAGGCGGCTGCGCCGATATCCGATTTTTCATATTCCGAGATTTTAATGCCCTGTCCTGTTGAGAGCCGATTTGCGCCCGACTGGGTAAGCGAGGGAATAGTCATAACCGAGTATCTCGGAAACGAAAGCTCTGTTGCGGTTCCCGAAAAGATAAACGAAAAAACGGTAATTTCCATAGGAAGCGGAGCCTTCAAAAACAAGAGCCTTACCGAGCTTATATTGCCGAGACGGCTTCAAAAAATAGAGGACGGCGCCTTTGTCGGCTGCTCCTCTTTGAAAACGCTTTACTATCCTGACGGTATTTATTACGTAAGCGACTCCATTTTCGACAGCCAAACCTATTCCTCATTTAAAAATCTCTACGTAAACGCAACTATAGCTCCCCGATATGCAAGTACGGAATACGGCGCCTTTGCGGTCAAGCTCTGCCGTGTGCTTTCAAGGGAGGACGAGAAGCTCGTTCTCTTTATCGCCGGGTCCTCTACGTACCAGGGGCTTGGAACCGAGTATATACAGGCGCTTTTTGGCGAGGAATACAGAGTGGTTAATTACGGAACCACCAGAACACGCCCCTGCTACTTATATATGGAGGCACTTTCGCATTACACGTGCGAGGGTGACATAGTGGTTTATGCACCAGAAAACTCCGCTTATATGCTTGGAGAGAATATTATAAACCAAAATATGACGATAGACCTTGAAGGAGTAAATAATATCTATCGTTATTTAGATATTTCAAAATACACGGGATATTTTACTGCGCTCGGTGAAATGAACCGCAGCGTCAGATACACGAGAGCTCCCGAAAGATATGAAATTATATGCCGAAATACTAAGGCGGACAGATTCGGAGATTATCAGAACGAGGCAAGAAAAAATTACGAATATCCGAGCTATACGGACGCCTATTACATAACCCTCAACGAGCGCTGCAAGTCTATCTACGAGGGAACCTGGAGTAACGTTGAAAACCAGGCGGCAAATAAGGATTATACCGATAAAAGCAATATAACCTGGACGTCTATTGACCGTCCCGAGCTTCTTTTTATGATAAACAGCGCTATATCGAGCGTGAAAAGCAGCGGAGCGCAGGTTTATTTCGCCTTTGCCCCGGTTGACGCCGATGCGGTTGTAGCCGAGGCGAGAAATGCCGACTGGCTTTCCGCCTACGATAAGCTCGTATCGGATATATACGACTTTGACGGAATTCTCGGCTCGTCTGCCAACTATATCTATAATCACAAATATTTCTACAACTGCGCCTATCACGTAAACGATTACGGAAGAACCTACAGAACCTATAGGCTTTATCTCGATATAGCAAAAGTCCTTGGTATTGAGGATATCAAGGGCATATACGAGGAGGGAACGGACTTTACCGGCTGTGAGTTTGAGGACGGCTCGGAGGGGCTGCCCGTAACCGGCGTTGATTATCTCGATTAATTGATTTTTTATTGATTTTGCGGAAAGGACACGCCTATGACGGCATTATATATTTTGCTTTCCATATCGCTTTTTTTGGCTGCGGCGCTTCATATATGTGCAGTTTTTCTGAAAACTTTTGCCGCCAAGCTCTCCGCATATTCGAATATAGGGCTTCACCTTGTAATTATTTTCGAGCTTTTACTCTTAAAGTCAAGTCTTGAGACTCTGGCGCTCGTTATAACGTCAAGCCTTCTCTTTTACGTAATTCTTTTCTCGGCAAAGCTGAGAATGGGTAGAGGGGAGGGCGAAAAATGACCTTCAATTCGTGGGAATTTCTGCTTTTTTACCCTATCGTACTGGCTCTTTACTTTATCCTTCCCAAAATAGCTAAATGGCCGATGCTTCTCATTGCAAGCTACTTTTTCTATATGTGCTACAGTCCCGAGCTTGTCTTTCTTATTTTCGGAACAACGGCAATCTCCTGGATATCCGCAGGAATAATTGAGGCTAAAAAAAGCGCTGCAATTCGCCGCACGGCTCTTATAATAACGCTTCTTACCTCTCTCGGAGTCCTCTTTTTCTATAAATATTTCGACTTTCTCTCGAAGAGCCTTTTTGGTATAATGGATAGAGAGCCGGTGCTTTTAAATCTTCTTTTGCCTGTCGGAATATCCTTTTACACCTTCCAAACGCTCTCCTACGTTATAGACGTTTATAGGGGAGATGCCAAGGCTGAAAAGAATTTTTTGCTTTACGCTCTTTTCGTTTCCTTTTTCCCTCAGCTCGTGGCGGGGCCCATAGAGCGTCCGGGAAATCTTATTTCCCAGCTGCGAGAGCCTCATAAATGGTCATCGGAAAACGCTCTTGCAGGCGCAAAGCTTATGATTCTCGGATTTTTCAAGAAAATATGCGTTGCGGACTTGATATCGGGAGCGGTTGACACGGTTTACTCAGCGCCAAAGGACGCCTCTTCTCTTGCGATAGTAATAGCTACAGCTTTGTTTGCCGTTCAGATATACTGCGACTTTTCGGGATATACCGATATTGCGATAGGCTCAGCTCGCATAATGGGAATACGGCTTATGAAAAACTTTGACCGTCCGTATCGCTCGGAGAGCGTAAAGGAATTCTGGGGAAGATGGCATATATCTCTTTCGGGCTGGTTCAGAGATTATCTGTATATTCCTCTGGGCGGAAGCCGATGCGCAAAATGGCGTCATTTGTTTAATTTGTTCTTGGTATTTTTCCTTTCGGGACTCTGGCACGGCGCCGAATGGACGTTCGTTATCTGGGGAATAGTTCACGCCGTTTACCGAATAGTCGGAGAAATAACCGCAAAGCCTAGAGCAAAGCTCATATCCCGCTTAGGACTTTCCGAAAAGAAACTGCCTATGTGTTATGCAAGACGGATTTTGACTTTAATTTTGGTTATTGCGGCTTGGATTCCCTTCCGAGCAAACAATATATCCGACCTCGGAGTTCTTTTAACTAACCTCTTTACCCGATTTGAAGGTATAGGCGAAACGTTTAAGCTTTTCGGGCTAAGCGGTGTCGGAGCTATGCTCATAGCCGTGAGCATTTTGCTTCTTTGGTTTATGGACGGCCTTGTAACCTACGAGGGTGTGGGAGAGGGCTCTGCCGCTCTTTCGAAAAACGGAGCGTTCATATATTTCGTTTGGATAATTCTTATCGTTTGGACTCTGCTTATTTCAAACGATATGATAAGCGCCTTTATCTATTTTCAGTTCTAGGAGGTGCTTATGAGATTGAAACTGCTTTTGAAAATCATTTCTGCGCTTCTTCTTATAGCGCTTCCGTTCACCTTCGTTCCTCTGTTTGCGGTTTTTTCTGCGCCTGAGTTTGACGAGAGCTTCGTTGGTGCTCTCAGCAAAAAGGTCGAGCGGCTTTCTACTCTCGGCAAAAATAAAATCGTCATAGTCGGCGGCTCGTCAGCAACCTTCGGTTACGACAGTGCGCTGATAGAAAAATATACCGGAATGCCGGTTGTAAACCTGGGACTTTACGCTGCGCTCGGAACGAAGCTTATGCTTGATATTTCCCGTGAGCATATAGAGAAGGGGGATATAGTAATACTTGCGCCTGAGCTTGACGGGCAAACTCTTTCTCTTTATTTCAGCGCCTCAACTGCGCTTTTTGCGTTTGACGGCTCCCCGCATTTATACCGATACGTAAAGGGAGAGCATATACCCTCTCTGCTTGGCGCAAGTTGGGATTTTGCGGCGCAAAAGCTTGACTCAAAAATAAACGGCAAAACCACGTACAGCGGCGTATACAGCGCTTCGAGCTTCAACGAATACGGAGATATATGTTATCCCAGAGCCGAAAATACGATTCCTATGTATTATGACGAAAACACTATAATAGACCTCAGTCCCGATATCGTTGACGGAGACTTTCTTCTCTATCTTAACGAATATATCGCCGACTGCAAGGCAGCCGGCGCATCGGTATATTTTGAATTTTGCCCAATGAACAGACTTGCCTTGTCGGAGGGCTCAACCGAAAAGTCGAGGGCGGAATTTTCGGACTATATATGCGCTTCCGTTGACGCTGCCGTTATTGCATCGGATATAGAAAACTATATTTATGACGAGGGGTATTTCTACGATACTAATTTTCACCTTAACGATGCCGGAGTCATAAAGCATACCGTAAACGTAGTAAAGGATATTTTACTTGAGCTTGGAATACCTAAAGCGGTAAAGGAGGAAATCCCCGAGCCGCCTTTGCTTCCGCAGATTGACGTCCGCTTCTTCGGTGAGGACGAAAATGCAAAAATGTTTGAATACACAAGACTTGCTGACGGCTCGTATATGATAAGCGGCGTAAAGACGGAATATCTTGACAGAGAAGCTCTTACCGTTCCTCTGGGATACGATACCTACAAGGTAACCGCCATAGGAGAGGGCGCCTTTGAGGGCTCGGAGGTAAGAAAGCTTATCATAACCGAAAACACGAATATATCGGCTCTCAAAAACGGCTGCTTTGAAGGCGCTGTCACTCTTTCAGAGCTATGGATATATTATCCCTACGAGGAAAAAATAATGCCGCCCGTAAGCTTTCACGGAACGGCGCAAAATTTCAGAGTTTTCGTACCCGAGGGCTCTGCGTATAAGCAGGGCTACTACTGGGGTGAGCGAGGACTCGTCTTTGAGTTTATAAAATAATCTTAGGAAGGATTTTAAAATGAAAAAAATCTTATCGGTAATTTTGCTCGTTTGCTTTGCGTTTGTTCTCTCCTCTTGCGGTGAATACGATACGTATAACGAGCTTGGACTTAACTACGAGCTTCCCGCTGATTTTGAGGAGTTTGACGACAATCCGTACGGAATGCAGAGATATTATTCAAAGGGTAAGGCGGGCTTCGGTTTTAACGTTTATTCGTCAAACGGACTTGAAAATCAAGGAGTGGACCCGGACATAACCGCCTCGGAATATATGAATAAATTTTTGATATGGAACGCTCTTGAATACGAAAAAAACCTTTTTTATGAATATGACGAGGAAACCGGAATAGCGGAAATATCCTATTTGGTTGAATATGACGAAGGTACCGACAGTGAAGTCTACCGCTGGATTATAATGCGTCCGGGAGAGCATCTTTACGTTATATGCACCTTTTACACCGAGCCTACCGAGGAGCAAAACGCCCCGGTTATAGACAGAATTATAAATTCAATAGTCGTTGATTAAAAAAACGAAAGAGCCCCAAGGCTAATCTACCGTATGAATTCGGTGTAGCTTTGGGGTTCTTTTTTGATTTACAAATTAGATTTTAGTATCCTATATATACAAATCAACCTCGATATTAAGCTTTCCCTTTTTGGAAAGCGAGCCGTATCCGAGATATATAAATCTTCCGTATCCTCGGACGCTTATAACCTCGTTTTCACGAGGGATATACGAGGGACTTTGAAGCTGTCTTCCATCTGCAAAAACCAAGCCCTTGCGAAAGAGCGAGAGCGAATCCTCACGGGAAATTGAGAATAGCTTTGCAACGATAGCGTCAACTCGCTCGCCCTGGGCCTGAATTTTTCGTCTTTCGGTTTTATATAGCTCTCCCTCGAGGGCGGCCTCGGATAAAGAGGCTCTGACGTCCGTACGCTTGATTTTTGCAAGAGAGTCTATGACGTAGTCGGCAATTTCCTCTTTTACGAAAACGTAGCCTACGTTATCTCTTATCACTATATCTCCGACCTTCGAGCGCTCTATTCCGAGCGCAAGAATCGAGCCGAGAAAATCTCTGTGCGTCAGCTTCTCGGCAAATTTCATACTGAGCGGCTCAACCTTGACGGTAGCGATAGGGAAGGGCTCGGAATAACCAAGCTCCGCCTCGTCACCGAACCTTACGATAATGCGCTCCGTTCCGGGAGCGCCCCCGAAAAAAACGCAGCGTGAATTTTTGAATTTACTTTTCACCTCGTGGAAAATGGCCTGCTCCATAAGTCCGAGAAAATCGGTGAAAATAAAGTAGGGCGCATTTTCGGATTTTTTTCCAAGCTCAGTGAGCCTTTTTTGTGTAAGCTCCCTTTCGTCCATATTAGAGCATCATATCAACGGGATACATAATTTTGAGCTGATTGATTTTTGACTCGTAAGCCTTGCGCTGCTTTTCGCTGAGAAGCATATTCTTGATATCGTCCTTGATGTCGGAAAAAGCCATAGGCTCAGCGGCGTTTCTTGCGTTGAGCTTTATAAGGTGATATCCAAACTGTGTTTTGACGGGAGAATCGCAAAGCTTTCCGACCTCCATCTCAAATACTGCCTTATCAAATTCGGGAACCATCTGTCCCTTGCCGAAATCTCCGAGATTTCCGCCGTTATCCTTTGAAGGACAGCTCGAATATTTTTTCGCCGCCTCCTCAAAGCTGATTCGCTCGTCCTTAATATCCGAGAGAATGGAGAGCGCCTCCTCCTCGCTCTTTACGAGAATGTGAGATGCGTTCACTGTCTCCTCCTTCGTAAACTGAGCCTTATTTTCATCGTAATAGGTGCGAACCTCGGCATCGTCAACTCTTGCGCCCGAAATCGCCTTTTCGCCTGCGTAATTGATAAGCAGGGTATCCTTCAGCTTTGCAAGCTGCTCTCTGAATGCCGCCTCACCCTCGTAAAGATTTCTGCGTGCGTCAAGAAGGAGAAGCTTGTTTCCTATAAGCTGACCGAGAATTGCTTTTCTTCCTTCGGGATTGTTGTAGGCTGCGCCTCGCTGACCGAGAGAGGCAATAAATTCGTTTACCTCGTCATCCGTAACGGTAAGAGTGCCTACGGTTGCTAATACCTTTGACATAATAATATCTCCTTGTAATATAAAATTTTGCATATAAGTTAGTTATTTATACTCTTTTGTTTCGAAGCCCCTTGGGATAATGGTTCTTTATGCGTCCAAGGGAAGCCTTTCCACCGCCGAGAGATGCGCCCTTGTAGGTAAGAACGCAGTATCCGGAGAGCGTGGCATCGGGCGCAGAAATTTCTTCACCGCATAAATATTTTTCAAGTGACTCTGCGTTACCCCAAAGCTCAACCTTCCGTATAAAAAGCCCTGCGTATGCGGAGAAAAACTGATGTGAGGGCAAAAGGCGTCCCTTTTGAATTTCACCCAGCAAAACCCCCGACATAAAAACAGAGCCTTGCGGTATTGGTGGCACCCCGTGTGGAATTAAAACTATGTTTTCACCAACCTTGGCTACTCTTGCATCAGGGGGAGATATAAGATTTTCTTTAAAAAATGAATTCACTGCGGCGCTTTCCTCTCTTGAGAGAGGCTTTGATGCGTCTTTGTAAAGTATAGTTGGCGTTTTGCCATCAAAATCCTTTTGCATAATGGCGAAGAACTGTCCCTCGCCTTCGCATAGGTGAGGATAAAATCTCCTGGCAAAATGGAGGTTTTCTGCGCTGACCTCGGGAAAGCTTACCGCCGGAGCGGTAACCTTCGCTACGCTGCTTTTCGGGGGAACGAGAGTAAAACTTGGATTATCCTTTAAAAAGGCGTCAACGGTCATTTCGTTTTCTTCTTTGGAATAGGTGCAGGTTGAGTAAATTATATATCCGCCGCCTCTTACGAGCTTTGCGGCGTTAGCGAGAATTTTTCTCTGCCTTTGTGCAGATATTCTGACGTTATCCTCGCTCCATTGCTCCTCGGCAACCGAGTTTTTTCTGAACATTCCCTCGCCTGAGCAGGGGGCGTCAACTATAGCGTAATCAAAATAATTTTCGAAAAGCTCCGGTAATCTGTCAGTATCCATTGAGGTAACAACGGCGCATTTTATTCCCAGTCTTTCAAAATTGCTTACCAGCGTTTTCGCCCTTTTGGGAACGAATTCGTTTGAAAGAAGAAATCCGCCATCACCTATCATAGCGGCGGCCTGTCCGCTTTTTCCGCCGGGCGCTGCGCATAGGTCAACAACCCGTGCGCCGAGAGGAATATCTATAGCCGAAAGGGGCGCCATAGCGCCGGGGTCTTGCATATATATTCTACCGCTGTGATGCTCACAAAGTTTGCCGACACCTTCGTCAGAGTCGAGTATAAATCCTACCTCGGAGTATGCGGTTTTTCTTAACGGAAGGGTAGTCTCTTCAAGAAAATCCTTGGCAGAGCATTTCAAGGTGTTTACACGCAGTCCCCTTACCGCATCGCCCTCCAGAGCCGATAAAAAGGCGGCGAAATCGGAGCCAAGCAGCGTCTTCATTCTTTCAAGAAATTTATGCGGCAGCATATTCGCCCTCCTTTTTCGGAAATTTCGCTTATTAGTATATCACCCTTCGCCTTTAAAGTCAACCGCTTTATATCTTTTAAATTAAAATAATATTCTTTAAATATATTGAATATTTTGGTTTTGTGTGCTACAATAGTCTATATTATATTTTTGGTGGTTGAGATGTACGAAATCATATACGGAGTTGTACCGTGTGAAAAAATATCGCTCTCGGAAGCGGAGCTTACCGCCCGTCTTGGCAGACCTGCCTCGGAAAGCGATACTGAGGTTCTTAGAGCAAAGAAGGAGCTAATCTCCTCAATAACAGCAAAATACGCTGCCGTCCGTGTCGAAATTCTCGAATGTAAAAAGGGAGAGGTTAAGCTTTCTCCGTTTTCCTTAAAATCCTTGGATGCGGCAAAATATTTTTCTTCTTGCGATGCAACCTACGTGTTTATGGCAACGCTTGGCATAGAGGCTGATAGGCTGATAATGAAAAAGAAGCACCTTTCGATTTTTGAGGGCTTTTTATATGACGCAGTCGCCTCGGCAATGATAGAAGCCGTATGCGATGCCGCTGAGCGAAAAATACGCTGCGGCGGTGAAAAAACAAAAAACCGTTTCAGCCCCGGCTACGGTGACGTGCCCCTTTCTCTGCAAAAGGATTTTATAAAGCTTCTGTCGGCAGATAAGCTGATGGGCGTATCGCTTACCGAGTCAATGCTGATGATTCCGCAAAAAACCGTAAGCGCATTTATCGGGAGATTAAAATGAAAAGAAGCATTACTGAAAGAATAAAAAACGAAAGACTTTATTTTGACGGCGGAATGGGAACTATGCTAATAGAAATGGGACTTTCGCAGGGCGAGGCTCCTGAGGCGTGGAATATAACCTATCCCGAAAGGATAGAGTCGGTTCACCGTGCCTACGTAGAGGCGGGAGCAAATATAATAAAGACGAATACGTTCGGAGTAAACAGTCTTAAATACGAAAATTACGATGAGCTTATAACCAAGGCAATTTCTATTGCCAAGAGCTGCGCCAAGGGTAGAGAGGACGTTTACGTAGCGTTTGACGTTGGCCCTCTCGGCAGATTGCTTGCGCCCCTCGGAGAGCTTGAATTTTCCGATGCCGTTTCTGTATTTTCGGACGCAATAAGAGTTGCCGAGCGTGAGGGAGCGGAGCTTATTCTCATTGAAACTATGAACGATTGCTATGAAACCAAGGCGGCGGTCGTTGCGGCTAAGGAGGCGTCATCGCTTCCGATTTTCGTAACCAACGTTTACGATGAGAGAGGAAAGCTGATGACGGGAGCAGACCCCGAGGCTATGATATGTATGCTCGAAGGCCTTGGCGTTTGCGCTATAGGAATGAATTGCTCTCTCGGACCCGCCGAAATGAAAAAGCTCGTTTCCCGCTTTGTCGAAAACGCCTCGGTTCCGATTATAGTTAACCCCAACGCAGGACTGCCGACAGTGAAAAACGGCAAAACGGTTTTCGACTGCGATAAAACAAGCTTTGCGTCCGAGATGCTGGAAATGGCAAAGCTCGGAGCGCATATCCTCGGCGGCTGCTGCGGAACAACGCCCGAATATATAAGATTAGCCGTTGAGAATACTAAGGACGTAAAATACACCCCCGCCGAGCAAAAAAGCTTCACACGGGTAAGCTCATATACTCACGCAGTGACCGTAGGCGCTGCGCCTCTGCTTATAGGTGAGCGCATAAATCCGACAGGAAAGCCAAAGTTGAAGGAGGCTCTGAGAGCGTCCGACATCGGATACCTCGTAAATGAAGCCATAGGTCAAGAGGAGGCGGGAGCCGATATACTTGACGTCAACGTAGGACTGCCCGAAATATGCGAAAAGGATATGATGTGCAAGGCGGTCAGCGCTATAAGCGCAGTAGTGGACCTTCCCCTTCAGATAGATTCCTCCGACCCCGAAACGCTTGATGCGGCTATGCGTATGTACAACGGTAAGCCTCTCGTCAATTCCGTAAACGGTAAGGCGGAAATTATGGATAGGGTTTTTCCCTCGGTAAAAAAATACGGCGGAGTCGTTATAGCTCTCACCATTGACGAGGGCGGTATTCCAAAAACCGCCGAGGGCAGAGTCGCAATAGCCGAAAAAATCATAAAGAGAGCAGGGAAATACGGGATAGAAAAGAAGGATATAGTGGTTGACCCTTTGGCGCTTTCCGTATCCTCGGATTCCGAGTCGGCTATGATAACGCTGCAGTCGATAGAGCTTCTTTCCCAAAAAGGCATAAAAACCTCGCTCGGAGTATCGAATATATCCTTCGGGCTTCCCAATAGGGATAAAATAAATTCCGCATTTTTCCTTCTCGCTTTGCAAAAGGGACTGTCACTTGCTATTATGAATCCCTATTCAAAGGCAATGACCGATGCGTTTTCGGCATTCAAGCTGCTTTGCGGTATGGACGAGGGCTGCGCTGAATATATCGCCCACAATTCAGCCGTGGAAAATCAAACACGCCCCGCAGAAGAAAAAAAGGACGCCGATTTGTTTTACGCAGTAAGAAAGGGCATAAAGGGCAGAGCGACGGAGCTTGCCGCCAAGGCGCTTTCCGAAATGGAGCCTATCGAGGTAATAAATAAGCATTTGATACCCGCCCTTGACGAGATAGGCCGTGAGTTTGAGAAGGGCAAGGCATACCTGCCGGAGCTTCTTATGAGTGCCGAGAGCGCAACGCTGGCATTCAACGAAATAAAGAAGAAAATCCCTGAGGGCAAATCGGACGGCAGAGCCGTAGTTTTGGCAACCGTAAAGGGCGATATACACGATATAGGCAAGAATATAGTTAAGGTTTTACTTGAAAGCTACGGCTTTACGGTGTTTGACCTTGGAAAAGACGTCAAGCCGGAAACAATAGTTGATTTCGTGCTGAAAAGCGGAGTGTGCCTCGTTGGGCTGAGCGCCCTTATGACCACTACCGTTGAATCTATGAGAAAAACCATAGAGCTTCTCGCAAAAAAGGCGCCGGGCGTGAAGGTTATTGTCGGCGGAGCGGTGCTTACACCCGAATACGCAAAAATGATAGGCGCAGATTATTACGGCAAGGACGCTATGGAAACCGTTCGTATCGCCGAAGAATTTTATCTTACCGCAGAGCACAAAAAATGATTGCCCGAGAAGCGTAACCTAGCTCGAACACACCTAAAGCTATAATGCTTCCGATTTTGACGGCAGAAGGGAGATTATAATGGAAATTTGCTATACGGCAAAAAACGGTATCAAGCTATACGGATACCAAAATCCGAATATTCACGGCTTTTATATCTCTCTGTTTTTAAAAGGCGGGAGTATGTACGAGAGTATGCGAGATAACGGAATAACTCACTTTCTCGAGCACGTTCTCGTGCGCAACGTAAATAAGCTCTATGAGGGAGAGCTTTATTCCGAGCTTGACCGCTTCGGCCTTGAATTTAACGCCTCAACCTACGCCGAAATGGTGCAGTTTTATATTTTCGGCAGAGATAAAAATTTCAGTCACGGAGCGGATATAATATCAAAGCTCCTCTCGCCCATCAGGCTGACCAAGGCGGAGATTGACACCGAGCGCAGCCGCATAAAAGCTGAGATACGGGAAAATGACGATAAAAATTCGATGTCAACGTTGGCTATGAGAGCCGTAAATACGGACACAGCCTTGAAAAATCTCATAACCGGAACCGCTTCGGGCGTTTCCAAAATAACGAAATTGCGGCTTGAAGCATACAGACGCAGCGTTTTCACCAAGGAAAACGTCTTTCTCTACGTAACCGGAAATTTCACCCATAGCGATATAGAGAGCCTTTCGGAAACGGTAGGCAAAGCCGAGCTTTGCGAAGGCGAGGCGCACGAAAACTTTGCTCCCGTCCCCTCTGATTTTGGCAAAAGAGGTGCAAAGATTGCGGTTATGAATGACGATTTTACGATGCTCCGATTTAATTTTGACTTGGATATGAAAAGTCTTACCTCGCCGGTCCTCGACCTTATTTACGATAATCTGTTTTCGGGATACAACTCTCCGTTTTTTATAAAAATGAGCGAGGAGCGGGGAATTTTCTACGATATAAGCGGCTCCACCGAAAGATACCGCAATATAGGAACTCTTCATTTTTCCTTCGAGGTTAAGGAGAGGGAAATTTACGATGCGGTGGATATGAGCGTTGATATTTTAAATTCGTTTATGAAAACGACTCTTAAAGAGGATGGGTGTATGAAGGCGGGATATACCGTTAATTCGGATATGCTGCTTGACGATGTTCGTGAGCTTAATTTTACTATGGCTTACGACAGTCATATAATCGCCCTCGGCTACCCATCGCTAAAGGAGCGCAGAGAGGCTTATGAGAGAGTGACTCCCGAGGATATAAGACGTGGGGCGTGTCAAATTTTCACACCTCAAAACCTCACCCTTACAATAAAGGGAAACAAAAAGAAAATAAATGCCGAAAGAATAAGAAAATCACTTTTCCGTCTTGGCGCAGATTGATTTTTTAGGATACCTCTTTGAAAGGAAGCGTTATGAACCACTTAACCAAAAAAAATAAAACTGATAATTCTCGGCGCACTGCTCGGAGCGGTGGCTCTTGCCGTCATAATTGCCCTTATTTTGAATAATACGGACAAGGCAAAATTTAAAAAGGATATTATGGGCTTTGCCGAGGACTTTTCCGAGAGAAGGGAGCTATCCACCATTCTCAGCCTATGCGACAGAGGAATGCTCGGCTTTGAGGCAGACGTAAAGGTAGGAAAAAATAATGATTTTTTAACCTACAATCTTCACCTTGGCGGAAAGCTTTATATCGAGAGCGATGCTAAAGAGCTTATGCTCAGCGAAGGCCGTTACAAATACGGAAAGGATTCTCACAGCTTTGAGGTATATCTTTCGCCGGACGAGGGGTATATCGACAGTGATTCACTGCTTGACGGAAGATACGGATACGTAAGAGGCGCAATGCAAGGCGGCCTTATAAATTCTCGCTTCAACAGCTTGTCTTCTTCCTTTTTGTTAATCGACTCCAATGAATATTCAAGACTTGACCGAATACTTTCGCTCTATGACGAGGGCTATGACGTTGAGCTTTTCGAGGATATTTCCGATTACCTTGAAACCTACTCAAAACTTTTAATTAAGGCTATTCTTGAAAATGCCGAATTTTCAACGTCTGAAACGTATTTAACCTTAGATAACTACGGTGAATTAAGAGTTGATACGAGATGTCTTACCGTTAAGGGAGAAGACCTCGTTTACGCATTAAATGAGCTTTATACGGAAATAAACGAGGACGAAATGTTTCGTGAGCTTATAATAAACCATATCGCAAAAATTACCTTTATTATGGGAAAAGATACCGGTTTACATACTGACGAATATACCGATGCTGCCGAGAAGTACGAGAATGCCTTAGCCGAACTCAGTCAGTTAATTTCCGAGCTTTCGGCAGAGCAGGAATTTTTAGAAACGAAATTCAATGCTGAAATATTCAAAAATGCGGAAAACAGCGATGTAGTTTCCGTTGCCTTGACTTGCGAAAACGAGCATTCGAAACGCATACTTGCAAGGCTTTACGTTGACGGCGAAAACGTTGAGAGCGCAAGCCGAATAGTGCTTGAGGTAGGCGAGAGAAGCTTTGAATACGTAATCAACGAGGATAGCGAAGAGGCGTACGTGAGCGAGCTTATCGTTAATGGGGCTACTGTCGGCAGACTGAATGTTTATCGGGACTACGATACCTTTCGTGTTGACGTCTACAATTCTTCCGAGAGAGCCTTGACGCTTGAAGGAGTCTTTACTAACGAATCCGAGTCTTACAAGACCGTAAGTGTTTACAGCGTTATTACCGGAAACGAGCGCCGTGATATTACCCTGAAGCTTACGATAGATACCGAGGCGTCAATGCCGAAGCCTAAGCAAACCGAAAAAACGCTGTTTTCAATGAACGAGGAAGACCTTGAAAAATACGTCTTTCCTGTCATCGGAAGCTATGAGGAGCTTTACGGCGCCTACGAATTGTCGATTAAATACGACTCAAAGAGAACGCTCGTATTTGAAGGAAATGAGGTAGCGCTCACCTGCCGTAAGCAGGGCCAGCCGTATAAAACCTATTACGGAACCTTTAAAATGAATAACGGAATTATAGAATTCGATTTTGGTGACGGCTTTGACCAAACGTTTTTCACTAACGGAGAGAAGAACGTAATAGAAATGGGCGAAGGCTACTTAAGAATTAACGGAATAAGGTACGTAAAGCAGAAATAGTAAATCGCAAACGGAGTAAGGAGAAGGTAATTTTCGGAATGCATTTCTGAAATGTGTTTTTCTGTTGCATTTCTCAAATATATTTCTCTAAAACGCTTGCAATTCGGCTTTTTATGTGCTAAAATGTATTTATAAATTTGCAGTATATTAACAGAGTAGAGGAATATGCGTTTAAGTGCCGCTTGAACGGGGAGTTGTCTTGCGGACGAAAAGGGCTTTGCCCTTGCGGTATGTTCTTCGCATCCCACTGTTACCAAAGGAACAGCATATCGTGTATGCCCTCTCGGTACGGAGATGTAATCTGTATGGGAGGGCTTTACATTTATATGAGAAACCAAGCTACAAAAACTATTCTTCGCCTATTGATTTTTTCGGCGTTGCTTTCCTCGATAAGCATAGTTTGCGGAAAATATCTGGCATTTAATATGGGCGAAATTATGCGCTTCAGCTTCGAAAATATGCCTATAATTTTTGCGGGTATGGCGTTCGGCCCGCTTGTCGGCGCTCTGGTAGGCGTAGTTTCCGACCTTGTCGGCTGTCTGCTTGTAGGGTATGCGATAAATCCTATAATAACAGTGGCGGCAGGAGGAATAGGTCTTATTTCGGGAATCAGCTTCTTTTTTTCCGAAAAGAAAGACGGGGGGCGGTTAGTCTATCTTTTAAAAATATCCCTCACGGTCGGGGCGGCGCATATTGTCGGCTCTGTAATTATAAAAAGCGTAGGACTGTCGGTTTTTTACAGTATGCCGCTTTACGTTCTTATGCTTTGGCGCCTTCTTAATTACGTTATAGTCGGCGCAGTCGAAGGCTTTCTTCTTTATCACCTTATGAAAAACAAAGCTCTGAAAAAGCAAATTCAACTTACCATTCCAAGAATAAGTAAAGGACGAACACAAATGAACTACACCGAGGCGCTTGAATACATTCATTCTATAAGCTGGACGTTTTGTAAGCCCGGGCTTGAACGGATAGGAGAGCTTTGCAAGGCTCTCGGAAATCCCGAAAAAAAGCTAAAATTCGTTCATGTTGCGGGAACTAACGGAAAGGGCTCGTTCTGCTCAATGCTTTCGTCTGTCCTCGTAAAAGGCGGCCTCAAGGTCGGGCTTTATACCTCTCCATACATAAAGGTATTTAACGAGCGAATGAGGATAAACGGAGAGAATATCCCCGATGAAACACTTGCCCGCCTTACCGAGCGTGTGCGTCCGTTTGCGGAGACTATGAAGGATAAGCCTACCGAATTTGAGCTTATAACTGCCATAGCGTTCCTTTACTTTATGGAGGAAAATTGCGATATCGTTGTGCTTGAAGCCGGAATGGGCGGCAGGCTTGATTCCACTAATATAATAGAAAACTCGGTACTCTCCGTTATAACCGGCGTTTCCCTTGACCACACGGCGTTTTTGGGAGATACAACCGAAAAAATCGCAAGGGAGAAGGCGGGGATTATTAAGCCTCACGTTCCGGTACTGTTCGGCGGTGAGGACGGGGAAGCAAGGAAGGTTATAAGCAGCGTAGCTTTGGCTAACGGCTCCGAGCTTTTCGCCCCCGACTACGAAAAAATAGAAATCATTAAGGCAGACCTTACGGGAACCCGATTTACTTATAAAAACAAGGAAGCTAAAATAAATCTTCTCGGCCTTTATCAGCCGAGAAACTGCGCCCTCGTGCTTGAAGCGATAGATATACTTGGAAGGTGCGGATTTTACGTTTCGGAGAATGCTGTAAACGAGGGACTTATTGATGCGAGCTGGAGCGCCCGTTTTGAGATAATAAATAATTTCCCCCTCATAATCTTTGACGGAGCGCACAATTCGGAAGGAATAAGCGCCGCAACGGAGAGCATTAAGTACTATTTCGGTGACGAAAGGGTTATTATTCTCTCAGGCGTTCTAAAGGATAAGGACTATAGCTTTATAGCGAAAAAGCTTGCAGAGGTAGCGTCCTGCGCTTATACGATAACACCCGAGAATTCGAGAGCACTGCCCGCCGAGAGTTTTGCGGAGCTGCTTTCCTCTCTCGGCATTGAATCAAAGTCAAACGACACTGTGAAAAGCGCTCTTGTCGGGGCAATAGAAAGAGCTGAAAAAACGGGAGAGGCGATAGTTTGCCTCGGCTCGCTTTACACTTACGTTGACGTTATCGCAGAGCTTGAAAAGCACTACGTTTCAAAAAGAAGATAATCATAGGAAAAAATCAAAGCCTTCCTTTTAAACTGATGTTAGTTATATAAGCTTGAACGCAGACTCATATGCCACAGCTTAATCTTCTCATAAAGCCGGACTCGATAGCAGCTATAATGAATTTTGCCGTGGCAGAGAAATCAAATCCCATTACGGAGTATATTTCTTTGAGGAAAAACCGGAAGAATAAGCTTTAACTAAAAAACAAAAAATAACAGAGTATGCGTAATCTCCCGTGAGGATAGTGCGCATACTCTGCTGTTTTTATAAATTTTAAAGCGTTTTTATCATATTTGAGTCGGCTATTTCTATATAAGCGTTTCCGTCAAATTTTGAAACCAGCTCTGCAAAAAACGAGGTTATCGGAAATTCTGTATAGTAATGTCCCGCTTCGATAAGGTTTATTCCCATTTCCGAGGCTTCCTCCATTACGTTATAGGATAGCCTTCCGGAAACGTAGGTATCTGCGTCCTCTGCTATGGCGTCATTAACGAAATCCTTTCCGTCTCCGCCAACGACCGCCACCTTTTTGACGGTGTTGTATCCGTCCGAAACCTTTATCGAATCGGCATGAAGCACAGCTTTTATACCGTCCGCAAAAACGTCAAGCTCGGTATCCGTGTCGAGATATCCTATCCTGCCGAGCCCTCCCTCTCCGAATGGGGTTACGTTTTTTAATCCGATAAGACGGGCGAGAAGGTCGTTGACGCCACCGCTTACGATGTCTGCTCTGGTGTGGAATGAGAAGACTGCCACGTTGTTTGATACAAGCTTGATTATCTTCCTTGAAACGTGATTTTTTTCGGTAACCTCCGAGACTGGCCTAAAAATAAGCGGGTGGTGCGAAATTATAAGGTTGAAGCCTCGCTCAATAGCGTAATCCACGATTTCCTCGGTAACGTCAAGCGTAATAAGAACGGCGCTTACCTCAGCGGAAAAATCGCTGCAAACCATAATTCCGTCATTATCCCAATCGAGTCTGAGGCTTTCCGGCATATATTCGGAAAGCTTTTTATAAAGCTCGCTGACTGTCATACATTCTCTCCGTTCTCATTAATTATATCGTTGATGTAGGAAAAAAGCTCGGCTTCTCTTGAGTTTTCTTCGCCCCCCGCAGCCTTTCCGGCGGCGGCTTTTTTGAGAGCCTCTCTCTTTCTTTTAAAGTAAAGCAGCTTTTCTTCTCTGAGGGGTAGAATAAATTTTTCTTCTCCGAATTCCGCCTCGCTCTCGGAAATGCTTCTCGCCTTGCCCGCGTAGTCAGCGCATATCGTAACGTAAAGCTTACCTTGCACCTCTGAATAGCTTTCTCCGACAGTAGAAAACCCAAGCCTTGCAAGAGTCCGTCTTACGAAAGCGGGTCTTGACATCGGCTGAAGAATCAGGCGCACGCCCCCACACCTCAAAAACTTTGCTCTCTCTATTATCTCAGAGATAAGCTCACCGCCCATACCGCAAATCGCAAAATCCGTAATGCCTTTACCGCAAAGCGCATCTGCGCCGTCAGCAAGAATAAATTCTATTCTGTCAAAAACTCCGGCGGCTCTTGCGTGTTCCCTTGCGGTATTCAGCGGCCCCTCATTAATATCCGAGCAAACGGCGCTATCGATAATTTTATTCAGCAATAGAAAAATGGGCAGGTAAGCGTGGTCGGTGCCGATATCGGCAAACCTGGCTCCCTGCCTGACGAATTTTGCGGCGGAAGAGAGCCTTCCGTCTAGTGATGAATTCATCATTTTTCCAAAAATGCGTTTATTTTGTTGATAAGCTCATCGGCGTTCGTTCCGTGAACGAAGCAGGCGTCCTCGATTGATTCGCCTCTCGAATGGGGGCAAAAAAGACAGTGCATTCCTATCTCGGCAAAAAACTGCGCAGTTTCGGGGTTGAAATCAAGAACGTCACCTATAATAGTATCCTTCGTAACCTTCATTTTTAAAAAATCACCTTTCTGTTGTTGCTTACACTAGTAATTATAGCATAAACAAGGTAAAAAATCAATATAATATTTTCAACTTTCCCTTTACATTTTCTTCATTTTATGCTAAAATACTGTCTATAATGGCTATATATGCGATTTTACGGTAAGAAAGGAACTGTTTATGATAATTGCGCTTGAAGAAGCGAAAAGAAGGCTGGTAGCTCTCGAGGACGTTGTGAAGGAGCTTGGAAATCAGCTTAAAATAGAAGAATCGGCAGAGAGAGCAGCAGAGCTGGAAAGAGAAACTATGGTTGATAATTTCTGGTCAGATGCCGAAAAGTCCTCTCAGAAGCTCAAAGAAATAAAACAGCTCAAGGATAAGGTCGAGAGCTACGAGGCGCTTTCTCTAAAGCTAGAGGACACGCTTATGCTTTGCGAAATGGCGATAGAGGAAAATGACGAATCCTCTGTAGAGGAGGTAGTTTCGGAAACTGAATTTATAGAAAACGAGGCGGAAAGAAAGAGAATCGAGGTTCTTCTTTCTGGGCCGTATGATAAAAACAACGCTATAGTATCCTTCCACCCCGGTGCAGGAGGAACTGAGGCGCAGGACTGGGCTTCTATGCTATACCGCCTTTATACCCGTTGGGGCGAAAAGCACGGCTTTAACGTAAAGCTTGTTGACTGGCTTGACGGTGACGAAGCAGGAATAAAATCGGCAACCATTATGGTTGAGGGAATTAATGCTTACGGATATCTCAAAAGCGAGAACGGCGTCCACCGTCTTGTAAGAGTTTCCCCCTTTGATGCATCGGGAAGAAGGCATACGTCCTTTGCTTCCGTTGAGGTTATGCCGGAATTTGAGGACGATAATACCATAGTTTTAAAGGACGAGGACCTTGAAATAACGGCGCACCGTTCGAGCGGTGCGGGCGGTCAGCACATAAACAAAACCGACTCCGCTATCCGTATCGTTCATAAGCCTACGGGTATTGTTGTGGGCTGTCAGACCGAAAGAAGCCAGCTTCAAAACAAGGAAACCGCCCTCAAAATGCTGAAAGCAAAGCTTATGGAAATCAAAATCCGAGAAAAGCTGGAACGCATTGAGGATATCCAGGGAAACAAGGCGAATATCGAATGGGGAAGCCAGATACGAAGCTACGTCTTTATGCCCTACACGTTGGCAAAGGACACGAGAACGGGATATGAGGACGGAAATATAGATTCTGTAATGGACGGAGAAATTGACGGCTTTATAAATGCGTACCTAAAGCATATTTCACAGTAAAAAACAAGGGCTTTAGTATTTAGAGA
>JAZSBB010000066.1:0-7053 GCA_045602185.1 Eubacteriales bacterium | reverse complement strand
TCACAGAACGACATGGCTACGATCCGACTTAGTATTTTTAGTGTTTTAGAATTTGGCAGGAGTAAAAATTGCCAAAAACCTTTAAAGTACTCCCGAAATTTTAAGTGAATGTAACAAATTTGATAAATTTTCTACAATCCTATTGTATATTTTGAAAATATATGGTATAATGCAAAATAGCGTCAAAGGGAGCTTTGACAAAAGAAGAATAATTAAAAATAATTTATATTTGGAGGAATTTCAAAATGGCAAACGTTAAGGTTGCAATCAACGGCTTTGGCCGTATCGGACGTCTTGCGTTCAGACAGATGTTCGGTGCAAAGGGTTATAGCGTAGTAGCTATAAACGACCTCACCAAGCCCTCAATGCTCGCTCACCTTCTTAAGTATGACACTGCGCAGGGCCGCTATGACGGACATACTGTTGAGGCTGACGATGAGGCAGGCACAATCACCGTAGACGGAAAGACCATCAAAATCTACGCTGAGAAGGACGCTGTAAACTGTCCTTGGAAGAAGAACAAGGTTGACGTTGTTCTTGAATGCACCGGCTTCTACTGTTCCAAGGAGAAGTCTATGGCTCACATTAAGGCAGGCGCAAAGAAGGTTGTTATTTCTGCTCCTGCAGGCAACGACCTCAAAACTATCGTTTATAGCGTAAACGAGAATACTCTTACCGCAGACGACCAGATTATTTCTGCAGCATCCTGCACCACCAACTGCCTTGCTCCTATGGCAAAGGCTCTTAACGACTACGCTCCTATCCAGAGCGGTATCATGACCACTGTTCACGCATACACCGGTGACCAGATGATTCTCGACGGTCCTCACAGAAAGGGTGACCTCCGCCGTGCACGTGCAGGCGCTCAGAACATCGTTCCCAACTCTACCGGCGCTGCAAAGGCAATCGGACTTGTTATTCCCGAGCTTAACGGTAAGCTTATCGGTTCTGCTCAGAGAGTTCCTACCTGCACCGGCTCGACCACTATTCTCGTAGCTGTTGTTAAGGGTAAGGACGTAACCAAGGAGGGCATCAACGCCGCAATGAAGGCAGCCGCTAACGACTCTTACGGTTACAATGAAGACCAGATAGTTTCCTCTGACGTTATCGGAATGAGATACGGTTCTCTCTTCGATGCAACTCAGACTATGGTAACCAAGATTGATGACGATACCTATCAGGTACAGGTTGTTTCCTGGTACGATAACGAGAACTCCTACACCTCTCAGATGGTAAGGACTATCAAGTATTTCGCAGAGCTTGCATAATTAAATAAGAAAAGCTTGCAACTGACGTTGCATTCGCCGTTCTCAGTGTCTTGCCGGGGCAAAGCTATCCCCGCCGGATTGAGAACGGCGTTTTTATATCCCCGGGAGAAAAAGTTGTAAAATTTTTTGCTATTCTTGACATTAGGAGCGCCATATAGTATACTTTTAGTATTAAAACAAAATTAAAGAGGCATAATAGATAAAATGGATATGGAAAGATACGGTGATTACACCGAGTACGAAGACGATATACCGAAAAGAAAAAGCCGATTTTTTCTCGTAATGAAAATATTGATAGCTTTCGTTTGTATTTTCGTAGTAGGCGTCCTGGCGTTTCGAATGATACTTTTCAGCTACTATCCCGACAGTATGAAAAATATCCGCTTTACCGAGAATCTCGTGGCGTATTACAACGAAAATAGCGGCAATATGAGCGCAAAAACGCAGGATTTACGGGCGCCGTATGACGATGAGAGAGCAGGGCATTTCTTCTGCGATAACCTTATCGTTGTAGAGGAGGCAAATGAGCTTCAGGTTTCCGTTAGGTTCAACACCTCGGTCATAGAAACGCTTGAAGCAAAAACGGGTCTTACTGGGCTTTCTGCCGATGATAAGGAGCTTCTCAGCTTCCGTCTTTACGATAACAGGGGCAATTATTACGAAAATCCGAGTTATATCGGGACCGATTCGTTTATGATGTACCGTTACTATAAGGTGGCGTTCAGCAACGTTGATTTTGAAAATAACGACCCTGAATGGATAAGAATAGAAATATTCATAAAAGGGCAGACCGATTCAAAGCCCTTTGGAATGGTTCCGGTGTATGAAAACAATGCGGATTACGCCGTATTTTCGGATTTCGATTACAAGTGGGAGGAAAATGTAGAGTGAGCGTAAGGGATTTTTCCGTAACCGTAAAACCTCAGAATTCAAAATCAAAAGCTCTGATGCTCGTCTTTTTGGCCCTCGCTTTCCTACTGGTTGGCGTTTCGTTTTTTCTTGAGAGCTATAAGGGAGTTGTGGGAGTCGGCGCCGTTTTATCGCTTACAACGGCAATCCTCATATATACAAAATACGTTACGGCAATCTTTCATTACGACATAATAGCAGAGGGTGAGGACGAGCCGATATTCGTTGTTCGCCAAACCGTAGGAAGAAGAAATGTTACTTTGGCAAGAATAGCTTTTCGGGATATTGAGAAAATAGAAAAAGAAACCCTCTCGGAGCGCAGAGCGCATAAAAGCGACTCAAGCGTTATGAAATACGCATATATGCCAACGCTTGCGCCCGAAATCAGCTATCGCATCACCGCAAAAATCGGGGAGCAAAAATCTGAAATCGTCATAGAGGGAAGCGATGAGTTTGCCGAAATGATTATGAATATAGCTAATGCGGCAAAGGACTCTTATACTGAGGAATAAAGCATATCGGAGGAGAGTAGGTGTCTGAGCTTTTTTTGAAAATAAAAAGAGCTTTACGCTCGGACACTTTGATAAAGGATTATTTTTTAAATCATAAATTCAGAGTAAGAATATCTCTGGCGCTTGGAATTTTGCTTAACCTTGCGTATCTCGTCTTTAATCTTATATCGGGTATAATTTACCGCAGCGCATCGTTTTTGACGGTAGCAATCTATTATAGCTTGCTTATAAGCATAAGGTATCTTATTTTAAGCCCGGGAGAGAAGCCGAAAAGCAGGGAAGCCGAGATTCTCGCCTGCAAAAAGGGCGGTATTCTTCTCTTTATAACCGATGTTCTGATATCCTTAATGATATTTTACTCTGCGTTCTTTAGCGATACCAAGGGATATAGCGGAGCCGTTTTTTCCGTCTTGGCGCTGCACGCCGTCTATTCCGTGATAATAGGTATTTTCGGCGTGGTAAAGGGCAGAAGAGATAATATCCCAACGCACAGAGCTGCGTATTCGGTACGTATAGCCTCTGCCTCGGTTTCGTTTTTTAACCTTGGCTCAGCGCTTATTAACGCATTCGTTGAAAACCGCAGAATTTCGGAAATACTGATTTTTTTGCTGGGTGTTTCGCTTTCGCTGACGGTGCTGATTTTAGCTTACCTTATGATATTTTCTTATTCGGAATATGGAGATAGAAATGAAAAAAATAAGTAGAAGATTAACTGTCGCTATACTTGCTTTTATACTTATACTGTCGCTTTCCGCTTGCGCCCTTTTTGACGTCTCAAGCAGCGAGGAGCTAAGCGCAGAGAACGTTTACGCTATGGCTCGCAAGGCGGGCTATTCCGGTACCCTTGAGGATTTTATTTCCGAATTTAAGGGTGAAAAGGGAGCGGACGGAGTCGGCATAGATAACGTCAGCTTTAATTCTGAAGGACATCTTATAATAACGCTCACAGACGGAAGCGAGGTTGATTGCGGACAAATAAAAGCGCCGGAAGCAGCCCCTACCGCCATAGGCATAGGAAATAACGGAAACTGGTACATAAACGGAGAGGATACGGGGCATCGAGCCGAGGGCGTTGACGGCGCAAGCTGGCTTTCGGGCGCAGTACCGCCCGCAGTGAATGCGGGGAAAAACGGCGACCTTTATTTCAACAGCTCAACCTGTGACGTATATAAAAAAAGCGAAGGCAGCTGGACTGTAATAGCGAATATTAAGGGCGCTCCCGCCGAAAACACGGTTATCAACGAAGGCGATTCCTATGAGATTACGGTAAACGCAGAGGAAAACCCCGATAAATACGCAGCGGCAAAGGCGCTTTTGTCCTCTGTGCGTGTAGAGAGTATTTTCAGCAGATATATTTACGGAGTCGAAAAGCAATACGCCTCAGGCGGCGCCGGTGTTATATACAGTATAGATAAATCCCTCGGTGACGCTTACGTAATAACGAATTTTCACGTTGTATATGACGTGAACTCAAATACGGCTAACAAAATATCAGATAATATCGGACTTTATCTTTACGGAATGGAGCATTCAAGCTACAGAATAAGCGCTCAGTACGTGGGCGGCTCAATGAATTACGATATTGCGGTATTAAAGGTAAGCGGTAGCGATATTTTAAAAGAAAGCAGTGCTGTGGCTGCGGAGCTTTCGGATTCGGACACCGTGCGAGTTCTTGATAAAGCGATAGCTATAGGTAACCCTGCGGGCAAGGGTATTTCCGCAACGCTCGGAAGCGTCAGCGTGGAGAGCCAGACTCTTGAAACCATAGCGCCTGACGGAATAACGGCAGTAACCTTCCGTGTTATGAGAATAGACACACCGGTAAACGAGGGCAATTCGGGCGGCGGTCTATTTGACTTAAAGGGCAGGCTGATAGGAATTGTCAACGCAAAGGAAAAGGATTATTCCATTGAAAATATGGGTTACGCCATTCCTTCAAACCTTGCGGTTTCGGTAGCCGAAAACATAATAGCGAATTGCGCCGATTCCGAAAACGAAAAGGTTATAAAATGCCGCCTTGGCATAACCAGCTCCGTTATAGAGATGGGCGTTGAATTTGATACCGAAACGGGAACGCTTATAAGAACCGAAAGCTGCGTAGTTTCTGAAATTGAGGCAGGCTCCTGCGCCGAGGGCGTTTTGGAAATTGACGATGTTTTGGTATCCCTCGAAATAGGAAACGCAGTGTACTATATAGATTATTATTACGATGCGTCAGAGGCGCTCTTGAATGCAAGGCTCGGTGACAGAATATTTTTTAATATCGAACGAAACGGAGAGCCTGTGCGTGTTGAGCTATTGATAACCGAGGAAAATTTTATAACGGTTGACTGACGGATTTTAGTATTTATAATTAATAAAACGTTCGGGTTGGCGCAGAATTGCCGTGCGCCTTCCCGATTTTTTTGTCGCATTTTTAATATTTTGTCATAAAATGAAAATAGCGAAGGACGGTTTTTCTCCGTTCTTCGTATGACGTAAAAATGAAAGGCAAAAAAGATGGAAAAGAACGAAAACGGATACTACACAAACGAAATTAACAACAGTTACAATATGAATATCCGTCAGAACAATGCGCCCCGTCAGCTTTCTATGGTTTATTCTCCTTATCAGTGCTGGAGAATGCTTTATAACGAACAGGAAGCCCTACGGCACGGAACTCTTTTCGAAGAGCTTTATAAACCCTTGGAGGACGGATGCGTATGAACGTTTCAAATAACAATTTCAGAATAGGCGGCCCTAACGCAAACGCACAGAATAACCTCCCTCAAAACAGCAGAATGCGTAACGGAGCCTCAAACGGCGGCTGCTCGGATTCAGAAAGCAGAACCCGCCTTCTTCAAAAAATACAGGAGCTGTCGTTTGCAAAGACGGAAACCGAGCTTTATCTTGACGCTCACCCCGATGCAGCCGTAGCCCTTGAATACTACAAGGACGTTGTAAAGCGTCTTGGTGCGGTAATGGAAATATACGAGGCAAAATACGGGCCTATAATCGCCGGCTCTGAAAGTGGCGACACTTGGCGCTGGGTAGACGATAAATGGCCTTGGCACTACGATATGGAGGAGGACGGTTAAGTATGTGGATTTACGAGAAGAAGCTACAGTATCCTGTAAAAATTAAAAAACCAAACCCCAGACTTGCAGGGGTTATAATAAGTCAGCTAGGTGGTCCTGACGGAGAGCTGGGAGCGGCTACAAGATATCTGAATCAAAGATATACGATGCCCTTCGGAGAAGGAATCGGAATGCTTACCGACATAGGAAGTGAGGAGCTCGGGCACGTTGAAATGATAGGAGCAATTCTCTATCAGCTCACCAAAAATCTGACGCCCGAGGAAATCAAAGCGGGCGGCTTTGACAAATATTTCGTTGACCATACGCTCGGCATATATCCCTCCTCGGCAGACGGCGTTCCGTTCACAACGGCTTATCTGCAATCTAAGGGCGATCCGATAACGGATCTTATGGAAGACCTTGCGGCAGATGCTGCAATCTTGCAATAACAACCTTTATCAAAAAAACGCCTAAAGTCCTTGTAAAATCAGGCTTTTTCGAGCTTCGGCAAAACGCTCAAAAATTGCCCCCCTGCTATCACACAAGAGCAACATCAAGCATTTTTAGAAAAAATCAACTTAATTTATTAAAAAATGATAAGGACAAGCTGTTTTCTGGAAATGCGAAAAATTAGAAATTGTCAAAGGCGGCGGACAAAAATTGTCTGCCGCCTTTGATGTTTCATTGTTACTATACTGTAACATAATTTTACGAACTTTTTAATTCTTTTACGTCATAGGTGTATAAGCGAGATTGATTCAGGTCAACGTCATGCATATTTACTGCGGTTATTTCAAAGTTATTATAGGTGGTGTAATAATAAATCCCCCGATACGCATTGCAGCAGCTGCTGTAATGCGTATATTCAAAGTCGTCTTTCGTCCGAACGCACCCCTTTGGCATGGCAACGGAATTCAGAATATGAAAAAACTGATTCACATTTGATTCCTCATTATTCTCCGATACTGAGTTTTCCTTCACGAAGAGTGCCCTGATAAACCGTGAGGTGCTTGAATAATCCCCGGGCAAGCCAATGGCACCCAATCCGAGGCAAAAGTTTTTCACGGGTATGCTTTCCCTGAACTGAGTTATTGCCTGACCTATGCTCAACCCCATATAGTGACTAACGTTCGCATAGTGATATTCAAAGGGCGGATTGTTGGTCAATACCTCAAACGGATCATCATATATTTTTAATCCGTCTTTCAAAGGCTCTACCACAATGCTATAATTTTTATCACTGATCATCCAATGCAGTGGCGATAGCGGTAGCCGTTCACTAAAGTCGATATTGATCAGATTGGTTTT
>JAZSBB010000065.1:0-28195 GCA_045602185.1 Eubacteriales bacterium | reverse complement strand
GGCTACGAGGTAATACTCGTTAACTCAAACCCGGCAACCATAATGACCGATACCACTATTGCGGACAAGGTATATATGGAGCCTTTGACGCTGGAATATATAGCTAAAATCATAAGATACGAGCGTCCTGACGCAATACTGCCCGGCATAGGCGGACAAACCGGTCTTAATATGGCTATGCTTCTTGAAAAGAAGGGTATTCTTAAAGAAGCGGGCGTTGAGCTTCTCGGAACGTCCAGCGAAAGCATTGAGAGAGCCGAGGACAGAGAGCTTTTCAAGGAGCTTTGCCAGTCTATCGGCGAGCCGGTTATTCCTTCGGATATAGCGAATACGCTTGAGGACGCAGTGAAGGTTGCCGAGAAAATAGGCTACCCCGTAGTTTTGCGCCCCGCATTCACCCTCGGCGGCACCGGCGGCGGCTTTGCTTACAGCGAAGAGGAGCTTCGGCTGCTTGCGGTAGGAGCGCTTGCGGCTTCTCCGGTTCACCAGGTTCTCGTTGAAAAGAGCGTCAAGGGCTACAAGGAAATAGAATTTGAGGTTATGCGTGACTCTGCGGATAACGCTATCACTATATGCGGAATGGAGAACATCGACCCCGTAGGTATCCATACCGGTGACAGTATGGTTGTCGCTCCTATTATGACTCTCTCCGACAGCGACCTCAAAATGCTCAACGACAGCGCTATAAAGCTTATTAAGGAGCTTAAAATCGAGGGCGGCTGCAACGTTCAGTTTGCTCTTAATCCGAACTCCTCCGAATATTTTCTTATCGAGGTTAACCCCAGAGTTTCAAGAAGCTCGGCCCTCGCCTCAAAGGCTTCGGGCTATCCTATAGCAAGAGTTACGGCAAAGATTGCCGTAGGAATGAAGCTTGAAGAAATTGAGGTTGCAGGAACAAAGGCGTCCTTTGAGCCAAGGCTCGATTACGTGGTTGCGAAATTCCCCCGCTTCCCCTTCGATAAATTCACCTCCGTTCCCAACAAGCTCGGAACTCAGATGAAGGCTACCGGCGAAAGTATGTCAATCGGCTCTAACCTTGAGGAGTGTCTTCTCAAGGCAGTGCGTTCGCTTGAAATAGGCGTTTGCCACCTTCATATGCCCAAGTTTGACGGTATGGATACCGAAAAAATACTCGCTTATATCGAGGAATTCCACGATGATACGATATTTGCGGTAACAGAGCTTTTCAGACGAGGCATAGCCCTGACGAAAATAGCAGACATAACCAAGATAACCCCCTTCTTCCTCGAATCCGTGAAGAAGATAGCCGATATGGAGAAAAAGCTTTCTGAAAACCCGAAAAACGAAAAGGTTCTCAGAGAAGCCAAGCTTATGGGCTTCTCGGATAAATTTATCGCTCGTCTTTGGAACGTAAAGGAGATTGAAATTTATACCGCAAGAAAGAAGGCAGGCATAATTCCCGCCTTCCGTATGGTTGACACGGCTCACGTAGGAGTTTATATCCCCTATCTTTATTCCTCGTACACCGGAGAGAACGAATCAAGACTCACGAATAAGAAAAAGGTAGTTGTTCTCGGAGCAGGCCCCATTCGTATCGGACAGGGCGTTGAATTCGACTATTCCACCGTTCACGCAGTAAACACTATCAGAAAGCTCGGCTACGAGGCAATCATAATCAATAACAATCCCGAAACGGTTTCCACCGACTACACCTGCTCGGACAAGCTTTATTTCGAGCCCCTCACCACCGAGGACGTTATGAACGTTATCGACTATGAAAAGCCCGAGGGTGTCGTTGCTTCGCTCGGAGGTCAGACGGCAATCAACCTTGCGGCTCCCCTTGCCGAAAGAGGAGTCAAGATTATAGGCACAGACTGCGATGCTATCGAAAGAGCGGAAAACAGAGATTCCTTTGAAAAGATACTCATTTCTCTCGATATACCTCAGCCTAAGGGACAGGCGGTTACAAAAATCGAGGACGGCGTAAGGGTTGCAGAGGAGGTCGGATATCCCGTTCTCGTTCGCCCCAGCTTCGTTCTCGGCGGACGTGCTATGCAGCTTGTCGGAAACGAGGACCAGCTCCGCCACTATCTGAGAACCGCCGTTGAAATAGACGAGGATAAGCCGGTTCTGGTTGACCATTACATTCAGGGTAAAGAGGTCGAGGTTGATGCAATTTGCGATGGACACGACGTTTTCGTTGCGGGTATTATGGAGCTTGTTGAGCGCACGGGAATACACTCGGGCGACAGTATAAGCGTTTATCCCGCCTTCTCGATTTCGGACAAGGTTAAGGGAAAAATTCTCTCCTATTCGAAAAAGCTCGGCCTTGGTATAGGAATAGTAGGTCTTTTCAACATTCAGTTCATAGTTGACGACAAGGAAGACGTTTACATTATAGAGGTTAACCCCCGTTCCTCAAGAACGGTTCCCTTCCTCTCGAAATCAACCGGATATTCACTTGCGGATATCGCAACCGAGGTTATAATGGGAGCGACTCTCAAGGAGCTTGGAATATTCAACATTTATCCCGAGGAAAAGAAACGCTGGTACTGCAAGGTTCCCGTTTTCTCATTCAAGAAAATAAACGGAATAGACGCTTACCTTTCCCCCGAAATGAAATCCACCGGCGAAGCAATCGGCTATGACGATGACCTTTACAGAGCGTTCTACAAGGCGCTTCAGGCTTCGGGAATGACCGTTCAGAATTACGGAACGGTATTCGTTACTCTGGCTGATGCGGACAAGGAGGAGGCGCTTCCTCTCATACACCGCTTCTACAACCTCGGCTTCAATATCGAGGCTACCAGCGGAACCGCTACCTTCTTAAAGGAGCACGGTATCAAAACCAGAATCAGAAAGAAGATATGCGACGACCCCACCGAAATTCCCGAAGCTATAAGACAGGGCCATATCGCCTACGTCATAAATACCAGCGATATATCCTCTATGGACGAGCAGAAGGACGGCTACGAAATCCGTTGCCTCGCCGTTGAAACGAACACCACTATGTTCACCTCCCTCGATACCGTTAAGGTTCTTCTTGACGTGCTTGAGGACATCACAATCACGATTTCTACTATAGACAGCTGATATGAATACATCTATATTTAAAATCAAATCGAACGAGCTGATAGCTAAAAACACCTACCGTATGGGCCTTTGCGGAGATACCTCGAATATCACTAAGGCGGGGCAGTTCGTTAACATCAAGCTCGATGGCTTCTTCCTTCGCCGTCCTATCTCGGTATGCGACCTTGAGGGCGACCTGCTAACGATAATATACAAGGCAGTCGGCGAGGGAACCGAGGCTATGGCAAAAATGAAGGCGGGAGATTTCCTTGACGTGCTTTGCGGTCTTGGAAACGGCTACGACCTCTCCCCCTCGGGAAGCTCTCCCCTGCTTATCGGCGGAGGCGCAGGAGTTCCCCCTATGTTTCTTCTTGCAAGAAGGCTTGTTGCGGAGGGCAAAAGCCCGAAAGCAATACTGGGATTTGGCTCTGCTGACGAGGTTTTCTACAAGGAACAATTTGAAAAAATCGGTGTTCCCGTTACGGTTACCACCGTTGACGGAAGCGAGGGCGTAAAGGGATTTGTTACCGATGCCATGAACACCGAATACACATATTTCTTCACCTGCGGGCCCGAGCCTATGCTAAAGGCGGTTTACGACAAATCAAACACCTCGGGGCAGTTCAGCTTTGAGGAGCGTATGGGCTGCGGATTCGGCGCTTGTATGGGCTGCTCCTGCAAAACGAAATACGGAAACAAAAGAATTTGCAGAGAAGGCCCCGTGCTCGTTAAGGAGGAGATAATATGGTAAATCTTAAAACAACCCTTTGCGGTATAGAGCTTGACAACCCCATTATCCCCGCAAGCGGAACCTTCGGCTTCGGCTATGAGTTCGCCGAGCTTTACGATATCAATATTCTCGGCTCTCTTTCCTTCAAGGGTACGACAAGAGAAGCAAGATTTGGAAACCCAACACCGAGAATCGCCGAATGCGCATCGGGAATGCTCAATGCGGTGGGGCTTCAGAACCCCGGTGTCGATAAGGTTATTTCCGAGGAGCTTCCCAGACTGTTTAAGGTTTTCGACAAGCCGGTTATGGCAAACGTAAGCGGTTTTTCAGAGGAAGAATACGTTGAAACGGTAAGTAAGCTTGACACGGTTGACAAAATAGGCTGGTTTGAGGTAAACATCTCCTGCCCCAACGTTCACGGAGGCGGAATGAGCTTCGGAACAAGTCCCGAAATGGCAGGCAAGGTTACGAAGGCGGTAAGGGCGGTTACCAAAAAGCCCATAATAATCAAGCTTTCCCCCAACGTTACCGACATCGTTTCGATAGCGAAGGCTTGCGAGGCTGAGGGCGCTGACGGCGTAAGCCTTATAAACACCCTTATGGGAATGAGGATAGACCTTAGAAAAAGAGCGCCGATAATCAAAAATAAAACGGGCGGATTTTCAGGCCCGGCAATATTCCCGGTTGCCGTAAGAATGGTTTACCAGGTGTATGAGGCAGTCAAAATTCCGATAGTCGGAATGGGCGGCGTTTCTCGTGCAGAGGACGTAATAGAGCTTATGCTCGCAGGCGCAACCGCCGTTGAGGTCGGGGCGCAAAATCTCGTTGACCCTTACGCTTGTAAGAAAATAATCGAGAATCTTCCCGCCGTTATGGAAAAGTACAAAATAAATTCTTTAAAGGAAATCATAGGAGGAGCGCACTGATGGGAAAGGACGTCATTATTGCCTGCGATTTTGACAGCGCAGAAAAAACATTCGCATTTCTTGATAAATTCACCGAAAGAAAGCCCTTTGTCAAAATAGGAATGGAGCTTTATTATTCGGAAGGCCCCTCTATAGTAAGGGAAATAAAGGCGAGAGGACACAAAATATTCCTCGACCTGAAGCTTCACGATATCCCCAACACCGTTAAAAAGTCAATGGCGGTGCTTTCAAGGCTTGACGTTGATATGACGAATCTTCACGCTTCGGGAACCTCTAAAATGATGGAAGGCGCGCTCGAGGGACTCACGAGAGCTGACGGAACGAGACCTATTCTTATCGCCGTTACACAGCTTACCTCTACCGATGAAGAAACAATGAAAAAAGACCTTCTTATCGATAAGCCTATCGCAGAGGTCGTTATGCACTATGCGAAAACCGCAAAGGATTGCGGACTTGACGGCGTAGTCTGCTCGCCTCTTGAAGCAGAGAAGGTTCACTCCGTCTGCGGCAAGAACTTTATAACCGTTACTCCCGGCGTAAGATTTGCTGACGGAGACAAGGGCGACCAAAAGAGAGTTATGACTCCCGAGGAGGCTAAAAGAATAGGCTCTGACTATATAGTTGTCGGCAGACCTATAACGGCGGCTGAAAATCCCGTTCTGGCATACGAAAGATGCTGCAAGGAATTTATCGACTGAGAAAGGAAACTGAAAAATGGAAAGCTACAAGAGAGAATTTATACAGTTTTTACAGAGCGCAGGCGTTCTTAAATTCGGAGATTTTACCGCAAAAAGCGGAAGAAAGATACCCTACTTTATCAATGCAGGCGAAATAAAAACGGGCGAACATATATCAAAGCTCGGCGCCTTCTACGCAAAGGCTTATATCGATAAGCTCGGAATGAAGAAGGCTGCCCTTTACGGCCCCACATACAAGGGAATCTCAATTGCGGTTTCGGCTTCAGTCGCACTTTCCAACGAGGGCCTTAATCTCCCCTTCTTCTTTAACAGAAAAGAGGTCAAGGACCACGGCGAAGGCGGTATATTCGTAGGCTATAAGCCCACGGCGGACGAAGAGGTCGTTATCGTTGAGGACGTTATCACCGCAGGAACGGCAATCAGAGAAACTATGGATATAATAAGCGCCGCTCTGCCCGGAGTTAAGGTTGCGGCTACCTTCGTTATGGTTGACCGCAAGGAAAAGGGCAAGGGCGAAAAGGGCGCTATGGTTGAAATAGAGGAAGAATTCGGCTTCCCCGTTTATTCCGTTGTTGACGTGTACGATATCATAGAGTACCTTGAGGAAAAGGAAGAAAACCGCGAGAACGTCGAGAGAATTAAGAAGTATCTTGAGGTATACGGAGCTGCGAAATGAAAAACCTAATTGACATTCTTGACCTGTCGGTTGAGGAAATAGACTCTCTTATCGACACGGCGCTCGATATAATAAAAAGTCCAAAAAAGTACGCTGACGCTTGCAAGGGCAAGATTCTCGGCACGCTCTTTTTCGAGCCCTCTACGAGAACCCGCCTTTCATTTACCTCGGCTATGATGAGCCTTGGCGGAAACGTGCTCGGCTTTGACCAGGCGGGCTCAACCTCTGCCACCAAGGGAGAGACGGTTGCGGACACGGCAAGAATGGTCAGCGCCTACACCGATATTATAGCTATGCGCCACCCCAAAGAGGGCGCTCCCATAGTTGCGGCTAAAAATTCCTCGGTTCCGATAATAAATGCGGGTGACGGCGGTCATTTCCACCCCACCCAGACGCTTACCGACCTGCTTATGATTAAGCGCCGCTTTGGCAGACTTGATAACCTCACCGTAGGCTTTTGCGGCGACCTCAAGTACGGCAGAACGGTGCACTCTCTCATAGCCGCGCTCACTAGATACGAGAATATTAAGTTCGTGCTTATCTCCCCCGAGGAGCTCTCCCTGCCCGAATATATGAAGAGCGAGGTTCTTAAGGGAAAGGACTACAGCGAGGTAACCGACCTTGAGGGTGAAATAGGCTCTCTTGACATTCTCTATATGACGAGAATACAGGGCGAGAGATTTGCCGACAAGGACGAGTACGAAAGACTCAAGGACTCCTATATACTTGATGCGGCAAAGCTCAGAGGAGCAAAGCCCACCCTTTCCATTCTCCACCCCCTGCCCCGTGTAAACGAGATTGCCACGGACGTAGACGAGGACGAGAGAGCAGATTATTTCCTACAGGCCGAGGGCGGCAGGTATATCAGAATGGCGCTTATCCTGAAGCTCCTCAGGGAAAAGGACAAGCCCGGCAAGATTATTGACGGTGAGCCGAGTCCTAACCTCAGATGCAAAAACCGCCACTGTATAACTAGTGAAAGAGGCGTTACCCCCCTCTTCCGCGACGGCAAATGCATATATTGTGATGCTGAGGCAAAATAAAATCCAAGCTCCAGCTTTGGGTTTTTAGCGACTCTCTGCTTCGGTTATAGTATATTATATAATAGGTAGAAACCCGACGGAAGCACCGCTTTTCGTCGGGTTCTTTTTCTCAGGGCTTTACCGGTATTATAATTCTTCGTCCATTCGCTTTTCTGAATATTTTGTTGAATTATGCATAAATATTCAATTATGCATAGTAAATATGCACAATTTAACAATAATAAATTGTGCATTTGAATATAAAAATCTAACAAAATTAAATTTTTTTGCAAAAAACTATTGCATATTTATTCTGAATGTGTTACAATGTGAACATCCCAAAATTAACCCACAACAAAAACAAACAAAAATTCAAAACAGAAAAGGAAAAAATTACAATGAAAAAGATTATTTCTCTTGTTATGTGCGCAGTTCTTCTCATCACTTGCGCATTCGCACTCACCTCCTGCGGCGCTGAGGAAACCAAGATTGGTCTCCAGAGCGGAACCACCAGCGAAATGTATGCAAAGGCTCTTAACGGCATTGAAGTAAAATCCTTCGACTCATTTGCTCTTGCTGCAACCGATATGAAGAACGGAAACGTTGATTACGTATTCTGTGACAAGACTACCGCAGCTGCTATCTGCGGAGAAATCGACGGACTTAAGATCGTTAACGTTTCTCTCGCTCAGGAGTTCTACGGTATCGCAATCGACAAGAAGCAGGCAAGCCTCAAGACCCAGATTGATGCAATTCTTGCTGAAAACGCAGCTGCAATAGAGGCTATGGCAGCGGCAATCCAGGCAGGCACATTCAAGGGTGAGGGCGTTGTTTCCGCAACCAAGGATTCTTCCAAGGCTGATAAGCAGCTCGTTCTCGCTACCAACGCTGAGTTCGCTCCCTTTGAGTACGTTGAGTACAAGGACGGCGTTAAGACCTACTACGGTATCGATATGGAAATCGCAAAGCTTATCGCAACCGAGCTTGATATGGAGCTTGTTATCGAGGATATGAAGTTTGAAACTGTCGTAGGCTCTGTAGGTAACAACGGCGTTGACATCGCAATGTCCGGTCTTACCATCACCGCCGAGCGTGAAGCAGTTGTTAACTTCTCTACCTCCTACTTCACCGAGGACATCGTTGTAATTTGCAAGGCTGACGACAAGACCTTCGATGCTTGCAAGACCGTTGTTGATATTTTCGCTATCATCTGCAACCCCGCAAAGTAAGAGCAATCTAAAAACTAAAAAGGAAACTTAAAGGCTTAGTTTTACGGCTAAGCCTTTAAATTGGTTTAATATGAAAGAATTTATAAAGCAGTTTATAACCAATAAAGGCTATGTGTCCGTACTCGACGGCCTTGTCAAAACCACAGAAATCGCAGTCCTGGGCTTAATTATCGGTATCGTTATCGGTACTATTATCGGTGTTATAAGAGTTATGCCCAAGTACAAGCGCCTTCCGAGAATTCTTGATAAGATATGCGTTGTATATCTCGAGCTCTTCCGCGGAACTCCCATAGTCGTTCAGCTTCTTATAGGATACTGGGTTCTTCTGCCCACTCTCGGTATAACCGTAGACTCGGGTGTGCCCGTAGCGATTATCGTATTCGGACTTAACAGCGGCGCATACGTCAGCGAAATTATGAGAGGCGGTATAAACTCGGTTGACGCAGGTCAGCTCGAGGCAGCAAGAGCGGTAGGACTTCCCTATCCCGTCGCTATGCTAAAGATAGTGGTTCCTCAGGCTATAAAGAACATACTCCCCACCCTCGGTAATGAGTTTATAGTTCTCGTTAAGGAAACGTCGGTAGTAAGCTTCGTTGCCGTAACAGACCTTTACAAGTCCTTCAAGCAGCTCGGTGACCCTACCTACAACTACATAGTTCCATACCTCATGCTTGCTCTCACCTATCTCATAATGGTGCTTATCATTTCCTTTGGCGTAAAGACCCTCGAGAAGAAATTTAAGAAGAGCGAAAGATAAAGAAGGGAGAATAACTTAAAATGAATGATATAACTAAAGAAAACTCGGTTATCCTCTCTATAAGAGGACTTAAAAAATCCTTCGGCGACCTCGAGGTGCTTAAGGGCGTAGACCTTGACATCAAGCACGGAGAGAAGATAGTTCTTCTCGGTCCCTCAGGCTGCGGAAAGTCAACTCTCCTTCGTTGCCTCAACTGTATGGAGGACCCCACGGGCGGCTCTATATTCTTCAGAGGTGAAGACATCGCCGATATGAAGGTTGACATAAACAAGCACAGAGAACATATCGGAATGGTTTTCCAGCAGTTCAACCTTTTTAATAACAAGACCGTAATAGAAAATATAATGCTCGCTCCCGTTTACGTAGGACTTCGTGAGCTTCGCAAGAACAAAAAGAAGGGTGAAAAAAAGAAAACCAAGGCTGACGTTATCGCTGAGGCAAGAGCTAACGCGCTTGAGCTTCTTCGCCGTATAGGACTTGAGGACAAGGCAGACGTTTATCCCTCTACTCTTTCTGGCGGTCAGAAGCAGAGAGTTGCTATCGTAAGAGCGCTCGCTATGAATCCCGACGTAATGCTCTTTGACGAGCCTACCTCAGCGCTTGACCCCGAGATGGTAAAAGAGGTTCTTGAGCTTATAAAGAGCCTTGCCGATGCGGGTATGACGATGGTTATTGTAACTCACGAGATGGGCTTTGCAAAAGAGGTTGCAAACCGCGTTATGTTCATTAACGAGGGTCTGATAGCAGAAGAGGGAACTCCCGAGGAGATTTTTGAAAACCCCAAGAGCGAAAGACTTAAAACCTTCCTCTCAAAAGTCTTATAATAAAGGATATGTAAACAATGCTTAACTTAAAAGGTAAAGATTTTTTGAAGCTTCTTGACTTCACGTCCGAGGAAATCGGCGGACTTATAGATTTGGCTATGGAGCTGAAGGCAAAGAAAAAGGCGGGTATTCCGCACAGACTTTGCGAAGGAAAGAATATCGCTCTTATATTTGAAAAGACGAGCACCAGAACCCGCTGCGCCTTTGAGGTTGCGGGAATGGACCTCGGAATGGGTGTTACCTATCTTGACTCTCAGGGCTCTCAGATAGGCAAAAAGGAAACTATTGCCGACACCGCAAGAGTTCTTGCTTCTATGTATGACGGAATCGAATACAGAGGCTACGGTCAGACACTCGTTGAAGACCTCGCAAAATATTCAAAGGTTCCGGTTTGGAACGGTCTTACGAATGAATTTCACCCGACTCAGATTCTCGCCGACTTTATGACTATAAAGGAAAAGTTTGGCAAGCTTGACGGAATAAAGCTGGTTTATATGGGTGACGCACGTTATAATATGGGAAATTCGCTTATGGTCGGCTCAGCAAAAATGGGGCTTGATTTCACCGTTTGCGCACCGGAAAAATATTTTCCGGATAAGGAGCTTATCGCAGAGTGCGAAAAGCTTGCCAAGGGAAGCGGAGCAAAGCTCACCTTCCTTTCCGACCCTAAGGAAGCCTGCAAGAACGCAGACGTCATATACACTGACGTGTGGGTATCTATGGGCGAGCCCTACGAGGTTTGGGCAGAAAGAATTTCGGAGCTTTCACCCTACGCCGTAACGGGCGACATTATGGCTCTTGCGAAGGATAGCGCCGTATTTATGCACTGCCTGCCCTCTTACCACGACCTCAATACCGCGATAGGAAAAGAGGTCGGAGCGAAATTCGGCAGAGAGTTTATGGAGGTTTCTGACGAGGTTTTCGAAAGCGAACAATCCATAGTTTTCGCCGAAGCCGAGAACAGAATGCACACAATAAAAGCCGTTATGGCAGCAACACTTTAATAATAAAGATATAAGAACAGGTTTCGTTAATGCGGAGAAAAACGAAGCCTGTTCTTTGATTATTTTTTTATTTTCACTCTTGTCGCAACAATTCCACCAAGAATACCAACCGCTATTCCCGCAAGAGTTCCGGAAACGGTTAGAGGGATAATATAATATACTATAGCCGCATTTCCCATAAGTATAACCGCAGCGAGTATCTGACCGGCGTTATGGAAAACTGCTCCGAGAACGCTAGTGCCTATCGCAGAAAACGGCAGATATTTTTTTGCCGGTATCATAACGGCGAGAGAAAGCAAGGCGCCAAAGGCGCTATACATAAGGCTGACAAAGCTGCCGAAAAGCAGCGCCGAGAGCCCGACTCTTATAGCGGAAACCGCACAAGCCTCACGCCAGCCGAGGCGGTAAAGCATAAAGACGGTTACTATATTTGAAAGCCCTATCTTCACTCCGGGAACGGTTGAAAGCGGCGGCACCTGCGACTCTACGAAGGATAGTATCATAGCGAGTGCGACCGACACGGATAAAAAGGCAAGTTTCTTGTTTTTTTCGTTCACTCCGCTCCCCCCTCTATCATAATCATAACCTTGTTGGGAAGGCAGGTTATCCTCTCACCCGAGAGATATATCTTTCCCTGATGCTTACACCAGCCGTCAGGGCAATCGGCGTAAAGCATAAACGCCTTTCCGTCCTCGATTTTCAAAACGTTAGTGCCACCGTTCAACTCATATTCTCCATCAATTAAAAGAGAATACTCTGCAACTACGTCGTTCTCTATGTAGACACGGGCAACCGCCCCCGTGTCGCTTTTTTTATACACCAAAAAGAAAACGGAAAGGAAAACTGACAGAAGCGCAGCTATAAGAACGAGGTCAAATATATACCTTTTCCCCTTTCCTTGTGTCTGCATCTCTTTTTCCCTTCCGCTTGATATTCTTATTTTTTTATCTCCCTTTCTCCATAGAGCCTTCGAGCAAGAAATTTATTAGTTTTCTTTTTTCCTTTTCCCTCACTTGCCTCTTTTGAGTAGGAAAATTTTGAGAGAATTTTTTTGACTGTTACTCCCGAAGCCGTAGTTACCTACGGCGAGTGGAGGCAGACGGAAAAAGTATCCAAAATTTTTCACTCAAAAGCTACGGCGGGTGGAAGCGGACGGAAAACTATCCAAAATTTTTCACTCAAAATGGGCTCCGCAGATGAAATTGCCCTCATGTATACAATGAACCGGGCACACTTCCCTACATTTACCGCAGGCTATACATTTATCGTAATCTATTCTTGCGAGATTATCTACAACCTTTATAGCTTCGGTGGGGCAGATTTTCTCACACTTTCCGCAGGCTATACAGCCGTTGGCGCAAAACTTGCGAACCTCTACGCCCTTATAGCGATTATTACATTTTACTACGACACGGGTTACGTCATCGACTAGGTGAATAATACCGTTCGGGCAGGTACTCTCACAAAGACCACAGCCTATACATTTTCTCGGGTCTATTTCGGCAATACCCCTTTCGGTTATACATATTGCGTCTCTGGGGCAAACCTTTGCGCAATCGCCGTAGCCAAGACAAGCGAAGGTACAGAATCTGTCTCCGGCAAAATTCATATTTGCCGCCTTGCAGGTCTGAGGGCCGCTGTAAACGTATTTTCTCTCTTCGGGCCTTGACGCACCGTTACAAGCAACGTAAGCGACACGCTCTATTACGTCCTCCGCCTCAACGCCGAGAATTTGGGAGATTTTCTTTGCCGTTCCGTCACCGCCGGGAACGCAGAGATTAGTTTTATCGGTTATGCCCTCGCTAAGCGCTTTCGCATAGCCCTCGCAGCCGGAAAAGCCGCAGGCTCCGCAATTGGCGCCGGGAAGGCAATCTCTTATCTGAGATATTCGAACGTCCTCCGTGACTCCGAAAAAGACGGAAGCAACCGTAAGCAGAACGGCGCACACGGCGCCTATGCCGAGGAGAAGGAGAACGGGAATTAAAATCTGCATAATTTATTTCCCCCTTTACGCAAGTATTCCTTCGACCACTCCGGCAAAGCCGTAAAAGGCGAGAGAAACTATTGCTGCCGCAATAAGAGTTATCGGTAGGCCCTTCATACATTCGGGCGCCGGGGCATTTTCTATCCTTGAACGAACACCCGCAAAAAGCACCATAGCGAGAAGGAATCCAAGTCCTACACCGAGAGAGGCTATCATAGACTCAAGGAAATTATATCCGTCCGTAATATTATTAATGGTAACGCCAAGGACTGCGCAGTTAGTCGTTATAAGAGGAAGATAAACACCCAGCGACTTATGAAGCGCAGGTATAAACCTTTTCAAAACTATTTCAACGAACTGAACGAGAGCGGCAATAACCAGAATAAATACTATCGTCTGAAGATATCCAAGCTCAAATTCATTGAGAATAAACATCTGTATCGGCCAGGTGACAGCCGTTGCGCAGAGCATAACGAAGGTAACCGCCACGCCCATACCCAGCGCCTGATTGAACTTTTTGGAAACGCCGAGGAAGGGGCATATTCCAAGAAAGCGCTGAAGAACGTAGTTATTTACCAAAACGCCCGCCATAAGAATGAGAATAAGCGATTTCACGTCCATTATTCGCTATCCTCCTTTGCATTCTGATTTGCCTCCGTGTCGGCGGTATGCGCCGTGACCTCCATCATATCGCTGCAAGAGGTTTTACCGCAAAGAGTCGCCGAGGGACAGCCTGCGCACGAAAAATCCTTGCGCTTTTCTTTGCCCTTATTGACGCCCAGCTTATTGATTATTGCAATTAAAATACCGAACACCAAAAATCCTCCGGGCGCCGCCGTGAGTATCGGAATATTATAGGTTGAGAGGAGGGGAATTTCCCACGGTTTTCCGGGAATGAGAGTTATCGTTCCGGCTCCAAAGGGCTCACGGATAATCGCCATAGCAAAAAGCGCAAGTAAAAATCCGAGTCCCATACCCAGTCCGTCAAGTGCCGAATTAACGACCGTGTTCTTTCTTGCGAACATCTCGGCTCTGCCGAGGATAATACAGTTAACGACTATGAGAGCGAGATAAACGCCCATCATTTCGTAAAGGTCGGGCAAAATTGCCTGCATAAGCAGCTGAACCACGGTTACGAATGCGGCGATAACTACTATATAGCAGGGTATTCTTACGGCGTCCGGAATTATTTTGCGGAGCGCAGAAATAACGATATTCGAGCAAACGAGAACCGCCGTTGCTGCAGCGCCCATACTGATTGCGTTTATAACGCTGCCCGTTTGCGCCAGAGTGGGACAGGTTCCGAGAACCAAGACAAGCACCGGGTTTTCAAGGATAAGGCCCTTGAGAACCAGCATAAGCTTACTGTTTTTCATAAGGAGCCCTCCTTTTTCGGCTTATTACGAGGAATGCAACGAATCCACCTATCGAGAGGACGAGCGTGACAATTCCTATTATTCTATACGTGTAATCGACCTTGCGAGAAAGCTCTTCGAGCGCCTCGGTCAAGGCGACTCTTACGTTACTTGCGGTTCCGGTCGCATTGGTTACAAGCTCAACGTCTTTAATATCGGCAAGACTCTTTCCTACGAAACGCTCAAAAAACTCGTCAACCGCCGCCTCGCTTGGCGCAGGGGGGTCGCTGTTTTCGTTGTGTCCCACCGTCCAGTTGAGGTTTTTGATACCGGTTATAACCTTTTCCTCATTAACCGCTATAAGCGTTTCCGTTTCAAGACCGCCGCCGTACTTAGCGAAGGTTTGCACGTAAACGACAGTTGCCTTTCCGCTCGTTTCCTTTAGCATACGCTTTACGGCGCCGCTCGTGTTTTTCAGCTTGATTTCCTCAAAGCCCTCCGCGCCGGGAACGATATCGTGAGCGCCGGCAAGGACTCTGTCCTCGGCATAGCCGAGATAGGTGAACGCATCGTAAAGGGCGTTTTTGATTGCGGATTCGGTGAATTTAACGGTTGCGCCGGTTACAAGCTCAAGCGTTTCATAAGCGTCCTTACCCTCATAATAGTTACCGTAGCTGCCCATAGGCTTCAGCTCGGGGGGAACTATACTTTCCTCGTTTTGAGTAACAACGGATTTTATAATTCTGCCCTCGGTATTGATGGCAACCGTAATTCCTATCGGCTTGCCGGTGTAGCCCTTATTAGTTTCGAGAACGACAACGTGGCCGCCGCCGTTGATATCGGTATAAACGGCGCTTATGGTTTTGGGGGCGTCCTTTTCAAGCTTATCCGCCTCCTCACCAAAGCTGCCCTCGGGCATAACGATATCGAGCGATTCCTTTATTAAACTGGCCTTTTCTTCGGCTATTTTGGGAGCGGTCAAGGCGTTTACACCGCCGAGAACAGCCGCAACGATAACGCATATAGAAACAAGCACTATAACGGGTATAAGATTCTTTTTATTCATTATTTCTTACCTCCCAGCGCTTTTGGTACCGTCCATTTTTCGATATATGGAGAAATGATATTCATAACCACAAGAGCAAACGTAACGCCCTCAGGATAGCTTCCGAAATATCTGATAAGGAAGGTAATCAGTCCGCAGCCGAAGGCAAATATCATTTTGCCCGACCGTGTTATCGGGGTGCTTACGTAGTCGGTTGCCATAAACACGGCGCCGAATACAAGTCCGCCCGAAAGCAGTTGATAAATCGCAATATTTACGTCCGAATACGCTATAAGCGAAAGAACGAAAACCGTTAGGGCAAAAACCACGGGAACCTCGAAATGAATTACACGCCTCGCCACAAGATATATAAATCCGACAGCGATAGCCAAAATGCAGGTTTCGCCTATAGCTCCGCCACGAAGGCCGAGAAGCATATCGAGAACAGACGGAAGCTGCGCATTCGTGCCTATAAGCTCAAGCGGCGTAGCCCCCGATACCAGCTCGGGAACGCTTGAAAGACGGGGCACGGAGCCGCCCGCAACAGCTCCCGCAAAGGAAACAACCATAAACACCCTTGCGGCTGCGGCAGGGTTTGCAAAATTGCAGCCAAGGCCGCCAAAGCAGCATTTTACCACAACTATGGCGAAAACTGCGCCGAGAGCGCACTGCCAAAGCGGAGTGTCTGCCTTTACGTTAAGGCCGAGAATAAGACCGGTCACTATTGCCGAGAGGTCGTCTATCGTCTGCTTCTTTTTAGCTATAAGATTAAAGACGAACTCGGACAAAACCGCAGAAGCTACCGTTGTGGATATAACGGCAAGAGCCTTTAACCCGAAGATTACTACTCCGGCTACAGCGGCAGGCAAGAGAGCTATTATAACGTCAAGCATTATACCTCTCGTGCTTTGGCGTGAGCGGATATGAGGAGAGGAAGAAACTACCAGCTTTTTCACTTTTTCGCTTCCTCCTTCTTGGCTTGGTTTTTAGACGAATATTCTCTTAGGTCTGCCTTCGCAAGACGGTTGGTTTCCACAAGAGGTCTTGCAGAGGGACAAACGAAGGAGCAGCAGCCGCACTCAATACAAAGATTTATCTTTGACGTTGTAAGCCTTGCGGCTCTTTCCTCGGCTGCGTCAACGTTCATTGCCTTAGCGAAAACGGTAGGCATAAGTCCCATAGGACAAGCCGACACACATTTTCCACAGTGAATGCAGGGATTCTGAGCCTTAGGCCGTGAATCCTTTTCGTTAAGACAGGTCAGCGCATTCGTGTTTTTCAAAATCGGGTCGTCCAGCGAATATACTGAAATTCCCATCATAGGGCCGCCATAAAGAACCTTGCCGAGCGAATCGATGTCAGCCTCGGCTTCATAAAGAAGGTCGATTATTGGCGTTCCTATCGGCGCTATAACGTTTTTCGGCACCTTGATTGCGGAGCCGTCCACCGTTACGCACTTTTCAACGAGAGGCATACCGGTTTCGGCATACTTTGCAAGGAACGCAAGAGAGGTCACGTTCATAACGAGAACACCAACGTCCGAGGGAAGCTTTCCTTCGGGAACTATCCGACCGGTCGTGTTATAGATTAATATTTTTTCGGCTCCCTGAGGGTAGGTGTCGGGCATAACCGATACGCTTACTCTGCCGTCCGATTTGAAAAGCTCTCTAAGCGTTGCTATGCACTCTGCCTTGTTTTTCTCGATTCCTATGATAGCCGAGGATATTTTCGAATGCTTCAGTATAAGCTCTATTCCCTTTTTTATATACTCAGCGTCATCAATCATTGTTCTGGTATCGCTGGTGATATAAGGCTCACACTCAGCTCCGTTCAGCACGAGAGTATCGAGTATATCCACGTTTGCCGGAGCAAGCTTGACGGACGTAGGAAATCCTGCACCGCCGAGTCCTACGAGTCCCGAAGCTCTCGCCGCAGCAAAAAGAGAGGCGAAATCGACTATTTCGGGGGGGCGGATATTCGGGTCAGGCGTCATCAATCCGTCAGATTCTATTCTGATTGCGGGACAGACTTTTCCCTGGAACGAAAGATAGCTTTCTATCTTTTTGACGGTTCCCGATACCGAAGAATGAATAGGAGCGCTGACAAAGCCTCCCGCCTCGGCTATAACCGTACCGACAAAAACGCTGTCCCCCACCTTTACGGTCGGAGAAGCGGGTGCGCCTATATGCTGAGCCATAGGCAGCAAAACCGTTTCGGGCAGCTTGGTCATTTTTTCTGCGGGGATTGAAGCGGTGTTTTTACGATGCGGAACGTGTGTTTTCCCAAGTTTAAAAAACGACATTTCGTATCCTTTCAAAGTATTATTTTAGCTAAATGCAGTACTAAGCACATTTTACTTAATTTTAGCATAAAGGCAAAATATTGTCAACAAAAGATATTTTTTTAACAATCCCTATAAAATATGCGTCCCGGAGCATATTTTTATTCCGGGACGCAATTTCTTGTTTAATTTTCACCTTGCGGCAGGACCGTAACGCTTCCGTCATTCATTATCAGCGTTACCTCTATATCGGTAAGCTTTGATACGAAGTCTTGCGCCTTGCCGTAATCCATATTGAATATTGCCGTTGAAAGAGCATCGGCTACGCCGCTGTCCTTTGCCATAACCGTAACCGAAAGATATCTGTTTTCAGGCATAAGAGTTTCGGGGTCTATTATATGATGATAACGTACGCCCCCCACCGTATAATACCTTTCGTAAGCTCCCGAGGTCACAAGCGCCCCTGCAGAGAGAGTTACCTTTCTGGAATATGGCTGCTCAGCCCCCTCGGCGTAAAGAGGGTTTTTTATACCGGTTGACCAGCCGGAGCCGTCAGGCTTCGTTCCTACGGCGCAAAGATTTCCGCCAAGGTCAAGGACGACTCCCGAAATATCCGCTTCTATAAGCTCCGACTTTATAAGCTCTGCGGCAAAGCCCTTCGCTATCGCTCCTACGTCAAGGCTCATTTCAGAATCGAGAAGCTCCACCGTCAGATTCTCTCGGTCTATAACGAGAGAATCTATAGAGATATGCTTGGAGAGCGAATTAAGCTCGTCCTCGGTAGGTATTCTCTCCCCTTTTTTTGAAAGACTTTTCCAAAGCGAGATAGGCGCTCCCATAGCTATATTGACCTTACCTTCTGTAAGCTCGTGCATTTCCTTTGAAAAGGAAAGAAGGTCAATTATCTCCTTATCAACCTTTACCTTGCCCTGCCCCGCCATTTTATTTACTGTGGCGAGATTGACTAAGCCCTCGTATTCGTTGTGTACGTCAAAAAGCCTATGGTATTTTTCAAGAGAAGCGTCAACGGCCTTTTCGGCGGCAGAAAATTCACCGTTACTCATACCCGAATAGTCCGAAAAGACGCATACCGTGTCAAAATATCCGTAATATATTTCGCTTTTCGTTTCCTTATCGCAGGAACAAAAAAAGGGAACGGCGAGGAACGTCAAAGCAAAAAACACAAGGAAAACCGCCCTGATACGCTCTTTAAAAAAGCCCTTCATATTAATCTCCGTAAAATCTTATTTTCAGATTATCAAAAGCCCTATAGCTCCGGCGGCAGCGCCGAGAAGCGCACCCGCTAAAACGTCACGTACGAAATGAATACCGAGAAGAACACGGAAAACGGAAAGCATAACCGAGAAAAAAAACAAAGCTCCCGCCAAAATCGGATTCACCGAAATCGAAAGAGTCGCTATAGCGAAAGCGGAATATGCGTGTCTTGAGGGAAAGGAGCTGCCGCTCTTGTTTTTCGGTTTTCTTTCGTAAAAGCCGTATATCTCGTACGGCCTCGGAGCGTTTATCAGCCTGCGAGCAATCGTGACCAGCAAAAATCCGCTGAATGCCGCCAGAAAAAGCTTTGCCGCCGTTACGTATTCCGTAAGATATATCCAATAGCCCACGGTAAACAAAAACGCAGGAACGGATACCGCAGATATAATATGCGAGATTATCGACAGCGCCTTCGAAAGCCTCTCATTATTGTAAACCTTTGTTAGAATGTTCGTCATATCGGCAATTTGACCTCACGTGTATTTTCAAAAGCAATATGAGTATAGCATACCGGGCAGCTTATTTCAAGTTGTTTTTCAAATATTTTGCCGTTTATTGCCGTTTGGTGTATTCCGAAGACGTCAGGATTTTGAAAGTATCTGCAAAACGCAAACGGTCATATCGTCACGGCTTTTCGACTTTTCCTTTGCAAGAGATAGAATTGCCTCGGCATATTCCTCTACGCTTTCGGGCGGTGCCTTCGTAAGATAAGACAAAAGCCAAGGAGAATCCTCAACCGAGGCGCTCACGCCGTCCGAAAGCATAATTATATAATCTCCGCTTTTAACCTCTATGCGCACTCTTTCCGCATCGATTGATTTTATAAGTCCGACCGGGGCGGTTTCCGAGCGGATACGGAAAATCGATTTATCCCGCTTTACGTAAGAGGGCGCAGCTCCGCTTTTGATAAAGAGTGCGTCTCCCGTTACGGTATCGAGCCTGAAAAGGTCGAGCGTTGCCGTGCATTCCTTCCCCTTGTGGCGCAATATATGATTAAGAGCAGACATAGCGGTTCCTATTCCCACGTCACTGATAAGAAGGTCTGAAAGATACCCCGTAACGAAATCCGAGCCCTCCTTTGCCTCCTTGCCGCTGCCCATACCGTCCGAAATTATAGAAAAAAACGCCGCCCCGGTAGTGAAAAATTTCGAGCTGTCACCCGATACCTCAAGAGGCGAGCCTGCAAGGCTGCTGACCGCATATCTTACCGTATAGGCGCTGACGGCGGCGCACTTGAACATAGCCATTTCCCCACGTCTGAAATACTCGTATTCTCCGAGCGTAACCCCAAGCGCCTCGCTGAGCGCCTCTTTAAAGTCCTTTGAGGTTATAAGTCTTCCGTCAGCGTCAAGCCCAGCTCCTATAACACGCTTTTTCCTGTCACCGAAAACACGGATATCTCCGTCAGGAAACCCAAAGCGTATAAAGACTTCCTTTGCGGCGGCGCTCAACGTCTCGTCAAGCGCTCTTTCTCTCTGCTCTGTAATTTTGGACTCGTTTATCATTTTCGATATAAGCTCGTATTCCTCCCCAAGAGCCTCAACACGCCTTTTTTCGTATAAGGACCTCTCGTAATCTGCAACTAGCGAAAATATCTGCTCAAAGACTTCGCCGTCCACTCCGCTCTCCTGGGTATCTTTAGTCGAAAGCTTTTGTTTTTTGTAAAGTTTAGTTGCTATTTTGTTTACTGTTTCTTCACACGGGGCAGGTACGACCTCCGAAAAAGCATTGATTACGATTTTTCTGTATTCCTCAAAATCGGCAAGTCCGTCCGAAGCGGAAAAGGCTCTTATTTTATCCGAGGCTGCGCCCAGCGACTCCTCGAGCAGAGAAAGAGAGCTTATTTTTTCTTTGTCGGCAAGCCAGAGTGCGCCGACCATTTCTTCGCTTTTTTTGGATATGCTTTCGCATTCCTCCTCACCCTTTTCGAGCGGAAGCCTCTTTAAAACGGGGGACAGTATGGTTGCGGCTATCAGATATTCGGGCAATACCGAGAGCAGCCCCTGCATTCCGCTAACGTACCCGCTCCAGCCTATTGCAAGCAATCCTGCCCCGGCAATCGCATACCCAAGTCCGAAATTAAAAAGAATACCCGCTCCCACACCCGAAAGCGCAAAAGCCACAGAAAGCGCAGGCGAGACTCCAACGCTTGATATAAAGCCTATCGCCATACCCCTGACGGCGCCAAACCTTTTTGCTATAAAGAGGGTGAGTACGAAAATGAAAATATAAGATACGGAAATTCCGAAATACGTATATTCTTCAAGAGAGTATGCGAGAAGAAAGGCGCTCACCGCAAAGCTGCCCTGGAAAAAGGCTATACCCAGCTCCTCTCTGCCCTCTCTTTTCCCAAACAGATTTCTCTCACCGAAAAGAAATTGCCTGACCGATACGTTTGCGAAAAACAGCCCCGAATACATAAGCCCAAAGCCCAGGGTAAGCCCGACTCCGAAAACCCCGAACAAAACCGAAGAAAAAGAAAATCCGCTAAGCAGCATTTCATATCCTGCGCCCACGAAGGCGCCGATTGCGGCAGCGGCAAGACGCATTATTAACGGCTCGCAAAAAAGCGGTTTTACCTCTTCCGTCTCCTCGCTATGCGTCCCTCCGCTTCCCGAAATTATTATTCTGAGAAAAAGAATTATCAGGGCTATTATTGCGTGAATAATTCCAACTCTGCCAAGAGAAAGCGCCCCGGCTGCCGCCCCAAGAACAGCTATCCATACTCTGCTTGGCAGAACTGCGACAAGGGCAGCCGCCAGAGGATAGCTGCCGAAAAGTATATGCGTTCTTGCAAAGAAGAAGGCAACGAGAAAAATTGAGATATCCGCAAAAAGCGCACCCTTATCCTTTTTTCTTCTGTCGGCGCCCGCCTTAACCTCTGATATAAGGCCATCGATAATCGACCTTCTTTTAGAGCTTTTTTCCTTATCCATTTCAACTTCCCTTCCCTAAAGTCATAAATTAAGCTTCATACGATATATTCTATAGTTTCGGGGGCAAAAATTTTGTCGGCTTTCGAGGGATTTAGGAAAAAATTTCGGCAAAAAGCGACCGTTTTTCTCTCTTTTGGGTAAAAACAAGCCGAAATCTTTGCCTTACTGCGAAAAATAAATGAATAAATCGGATATTTTCGGCATATAAGCGGCGTAATACGTAGGGCGGTATATAAAGAACGGCATATAAACGGCGCAGCTTTACGCTCTTGAAAAAATTAAAAATATATGATAAAATAATAAAAACTCTATATCTACGGAGAATGAATATGAAAAGCGGCGTAATAATACTTGATAAGGAAGAGGGCATTTCGAGCCAGGGCGCAGTTAACCGCATAAAAAGACTTTTCGGCGCAGAAAAGGCAGGGCATACCGGGACGCTTGACCCTATGGCTACTGGCGTTTTGCCTGTTTTGATAGGCAGAGCCGTAAAGGCCAGCGAATTTCTTCTCACCGGAGACAAGCATTACAGCGCCGGGCTGATTCTCGGAATAAATACCGATACCGAGGATGTTACCGGAAGGGTAACCGAGCGCTTTGATTTTATACCCGAGAAGGCAGAGGTTTTATCCGCCATACGCTCAATGAAGGGCGTCTCGGAGCAAGTGCCGCCTATGTTTTCCGCCTTGAAGGTCGGGGGCAAAAAGCTTTACGAGCTTGCAAGAGAGGGAAAAAGCATAGAAAGAGCCGCCAGAAAAATATGCGTCTACGAAATAGACGGAGAAAGGCTATCCGATAACGAATACGAAATTGACGTTAAATGCTCAAAGGGAACTTATATACGTACGCTCTGCTCGGATATAGGCAAAAGGCTCGGCTGCGGCGGTGCTATGAAAAGCCTCAGAAGACTTTCCGCTTCGGGATTTTCGATAAACGAGGCTCACACCCTATCCGAAATCGAAGCTATGAGCGATAAGGAAAGAGAAGCTCTCATAATCCCGACAGAAAGAATATTTGAGGGGCTGAGACGTATAAAGCTTTCTCCGTTTTTTTCAAGACTTGCAAGATGCGGCGTGGAAATTTATCTCAAAAAAATAGGAGAAAGCATACCCATCGGCGAAAGGGTAACCCTTTATGACAGCGATTGCTTTTTTGCTTTGGGCGAGGTTCAAAGCTTTGAGGGTGGCGAGGCTATAAAGCCTATACGCCAGTTTGATATATAAAACCGCCGACCAAAAAACGAAAGGACGAGGGCGCATTTATGCAGGAAAATAAAACTAAATTCTCTCCCGAACAGGAAACCGCAATAAACACGAGAGACCGCACCCTTCTCGTTTCGGCGGCGGCAGGCTCGGGAAAGACGACTACTCTTACCGAAAGAATAATACGCTCGCTTTTGGACGAAAACAACCCCGAAAGTCTGCAAAATATGCTTATAGTTACCTTCACAAACGCTTCCGTTTACGACCTCAAGGAAAAAATAAGCAAGGCGCTTTTGAGTGCGGTTAACGAAAATCCTTCAAACAAAAGGCTTGAGCGTGAGCTGAGAGGGCTCGGCCACGCAAGAATAATGACTATAGACTCCTTCTGCGCCGAGGTGGTGCGTACGCACGCAGAAAAGCTCGGAATTACGCCCTCGTACAGAATAAGCGAGAACGCCGAAATGCTGATTCTTGAACGCTCTCTGCTTGAAGGGCTTACCGAGGCGGCTTACAGCGGGGAGCTTTCCCCGAATATCGAGCCTCGTGCGTTTGAGGTGCTTTGCGATGCGCTGACCGGCGTAAAAAACACGGCTTCCCTTTCGGATATACTGATTTCCCTCTACGAAAAAACGAAAAGCTCGGTAAGAGGCGTTAAAATCTTTTCGGATTTTGCCGACACCTATAAAAAATATTCGCTTCTTCCGCCCGAAGAAACCGAATACGGCAAATACGCTATGAATATGGCAAGGGAAAGCTTTGATTACTTTGAGTCGGTTTTTTCGCATTACACCCTGCCGCTATTGTCTTACGAGCTTGGTCCGCAGCCTTTACTGGCAAATCAAATAGAGGATATTGCGGCTTCCCTCAAAAAAATAGGGAGCTTTTCGGACAAATACGAAAAAATGAGAGAGGCTCTTTTTGACTTTAAGTTTCCTAAGGCGCCCGTCTTCAGAGACGAAAAGGACGAGGCATCGCTTCTGGCAATAGATTTCAGAAACGAAATCAAGGACACGTTAGCAAAGCTGAAGGACACCGTTTTCTCTTATACCGCAGAGGAATGGCGTACGCTTTACGCCGAGCTTTCCTCGCATATCGAAACGCTCGCAAAATTTTTGCGTCTGTTCGAAGAGGTTTATTTTGAAGAAAAGCGCAGACGTGGAGCGCTTGAATTTTCAGACGTAGAGCGCCTTGCGTACAACGTTCTTTATAAGGACGGAAATATAACCGATACCGCAAGGGAATACAGAGAGCTTTTCACCTCGGTATATATAGACGAATATCAGGACGTCAACGAGCTTCAAAACAAAATATTCGAGGCCGTCTCACCCCCTGCCGCACGCTTTATGGTAGGCGATATAAAGCAGTCGATTTACGGCTTTAGAAGCGCAAGGCCCGAAATTTTCGCAGATATGAAAAAAAGGCTTCCTCCGCTTACGGAAAAATATAGCCCCGAGGCGAGCATTTTTATGTCAAACAACTACAGATGTGACGAAGCGATTATCAATTTCGTCAACAACGTTTTCGATAAGCTTTTCGGCGCCTGTAAGGAAAGCGTAGGCTACGAATACGCCGACCGACTGATATACAAAAAGTCCTACGAAAAAAATGAGCCCGACTACGAACCCCCTACAATCTGCCTCGTTCCAACGAATGAGTCGGACGACAGTGAAGACGGCGCCGTTTCAAAGGAAGCCGCCTCTGCTCAGTTTGTCGCAAAAAGAATAAAGAAGCTTTTGGAAAGTGAAAGTCGCAGTGACGGCTCTAAAATCGAGCCAAAGGACGTGGCAATTATTCTCAGAACTAAAAAGAATTTTTCACAATACCAAAATGCGCTTTTGAAAGAGGGTATTGCCGCAAGGGCGGCAGAGGACAGAGATTTCTTTCTGAATAAGGAAATCCTGCTCACCCTGTCACTCCTTAACTCCATAGACAACCCAAGGCGTGACATTTATCTTGCCTCGCTTATGTGCTCCCCCCTTTATTCCTTTTCCGCAGACGAGCTTTATCTCATTAGACAATGCGGCTCAAAATGCCTTTACGAAGACTTGAAGGAATATGCAAAACGTAATCCAAAGTTTACAAAATTGACGAATTTCCTTGACACGCTTGCCCACTTCCGAGCAATCGCCGAGGGAATGAGCGTTGCTTCGCTTCTCACACGCCTTTACCGTGAAAGCGGTCTTCTCGCTCTTGCCTCAAAGCAGGGCGGAAAGGAAAATCTGCAAAAGCTTTACGGATATGCAAAAAAATTCGAGGGCTCCTCATATAAGGGACTCTACAGCTTCATATCCTATATAAACAATATAGTCGAAAGAGCTGACACGATAGATAAAACGCAAGGCTCTCCGTCCGAGGAAAATACGGTTAACATAATAACGATACATTCCTCAAAGGGCCTTGAATTTCCCGTGGTATTTCTCGCCGACACATCAAATCCTATTATAAACCTTGACAACCGAGACAGAATAGCCTTTTCGGAAAATTTCGGTATGTCCTTTCTATTACGTGCGCCGAGAGGCCTTGCCCTCGTTGATAATCCCCTCTATCACGTAATACACGATTTTGCCGACAAGAAATTCGTTGAGGAAAATATACGGCTGCTTTACGTTGCGCTTACACGCGCAAAGGAAAGACTGTTCGTTGTCGGCACCTGCCCCGAGGACCCTTCTGAATATATAGAAAAAACCCGCCTTTCGTTAAGTGCGCTTAATGCGTATTCGCTAAGACGGACGAAAAGCTATATGGATATGATACTCGGCGTGGCGGAATACGCCGATATAGACGTTGCCGACTGCGGCGCCGATACGCCCGTCAAGAATACCGAAGAGAGCATAGAGGCTCCTTATGAAGCGGAGACGAGCAAGCTCGGTGCGCAAAGCTCCGATTTGAAGGACGAACTCCTTTTAAGGTTTAATTTTGCTTATAAAAACGAGCATCTAACAGCCCTTCCCGAAAAGCTTTCTGTATCAAAGCTCTATCCCACAGTGCTTGACGGAACCGAGGAGCAGGAAATTTCCCTTTCAAAAGAGGGAAACGAGGTCTTATCTTCACAAAAGGAATACGTTCCCGCCTTCATAAGCGGAGCTCCGGCTGACGTCAGCGCAAAAAGAGGAATTGCGACTCATAATTTTATGCAGTTTTTCGATATTGCCGCATTGGCTGAAACTGACGTAAAAACCGAGCTTGACCGACTCGTTCAAAAGGGCTTTATTTCCGAAAAGAACGCCTCTCTCGTGCGCTTGGACGAGCTTTATCTGTTCGAAAAATCGGAGCTTTTTTCAAATATGATTAATGCAAATCGCCTCTTTAGAGAATTTAGATTCAACACAAGACTTCCTGCCCGTCTTTTCACGGCTGACGAGGAAAAAAGAAGGCTGCTTGGAGATTATACCGTCTTGGTTCAGGGCGTTATCGACTGTATAATAGAAAACGCTGACGGCACCCTTCGCCTAATAGACTACAAAACCGACAGGCTTACAAGGCAAGAGCTTACGGACGAGGACCTTGCAAGGAAAAAGCTTTACGAAAAGCATTCCCGACAGCTTTTCTACTACTCACTTGCGGTAGAACGGATATTCGGCAAAAAGCCTACGCAAACGGAGATTTATTCACTGCCTCTCGGCAAAACGGTAAAGCTTTTTTAAAATCCAAGCAAAAAACATATAAATCTAAGCAAAGAAAAAAGAGTATATAGCGCTTCACGTCAGATTAGCGTTATATACTCTTTTTCGTTTTTATTTATTGAATATTTTTTTGAAGAAGCTGCTTTTCTTGCCGGTATTGTTGTCTCCGAGAGAGGCTGCAAACGCCTGTAAAAGCTTTTTCTGCTCACTCGAAAGATTTTTGGGTGTTTCAACGTTTACCGTGATTACAAGGTCGCCCTTGCGCTTGGTATTTACGTCAGCTACGCCCTTGCCCTTCATAGTAAAGGTCGTTCCCGTTTGCGTTCCCTCGGGAATCTGATATTTTTCAGTGGCGCCGCCAAGAACCGGAACGTCAATCTCGGCTCCGAGAGCCGCCTCGGAAAAGGAAATCGGAATTTCGCAGTAAAGATTATTTCCGCTTCTCGTGAATACCTTGTCTTCCTTTACCCTTACCTCGATTATAAGGTCGCCGGCTACGCCGCCGTTTCTGCCTGCGGAGCCCTGGCCTCTGAGAATTATCCTCTGCATAGAGTCAATTCCCTCGGGGATTGTTACGGAAAGCTTTTTGTTTATCTTCACAAAGCCCTTGCCGTTGCAGTTCTTACACGGAGTTTTGATTATCTTACCCGTTCCCTTACAGCTCTGACAAGCCCTTTGCGTCTGCATATAACCGAGCATAGTCTGCTGCTGAACGGTTACTCTTCCCGTACCCTTACAGTTCGTACAGGTTTCTGCGTGCGTTCCCTTTGCAGCGCCGCTGCCCGAGCAATCCGAGCAGGCCTCTATTCTCTGGAAGGATATTTCCTTCTTGCAGCCGAAGGCTGCTTCCTCGAAGCTTATTGTTATTCTCGTGGCGATATCGTCACCGTCAACGGGCGCATTCGCTCTCGAACGGCCGGAGCCTCCCCCTCCGAAGAAGGAGGAGAAGATATCTCCGAAATCGAAATCTGCGCCAAAGCCTCCAAAGCCTCCGAATCCCGGGCCGCCGCCGGCGGTTTGGTCGAACGCTGCGTGGCCGTAACGGTCGTATTTATCTCTTTTATCACGGTCTGAGAGAACCTCGTAAGCCTCGTTCACCTCCTTGAATTTTACCTCAGCCTCTTTATTGCCGGGATTCATATCGGGGTGATATTTTTTAGCGAGGGAGCGATACGCCTTCTTTATCTCGTCCGAGGACGACTGCTTACCTACTCCGAGGACCTCGTAATAATCTCGTTTGTTATCTGCCATTGTTTTGCCTTTTTTATTGATTTTTGTACTCAGATGTAAATAAAGGTGTACAAATTGATGTTATTTTAAACTGCTTTTAACGTTTTATCAGGGCGAGTGTTTTCTCGCCCTGATTGTTTTTTACGATTTTACTTAGAGAAATTAACCGTTGGTCTTATCCTCAAAGCCTGCGTCATAGTAGTTACCGTCAGCACCCTGTGCACCTGCATCTCCGCCTTGAGAAGCATTCTGCGCTGCCTGAGCATTGTAGATCTTCTCTGCGATAGGATAGAATGCCTTCTGAAGAGCTTCGGTATCAGCCTTGATAGCGTCAGTGTTACCACCCTTCAAGGTTTCCTTAAGCT
>JAZSBB010000064.1:0-8991 GCA_045602185.1 Eubacteriales bacterium | reverse complement strand
GTCGGCAGCTCTCTTGAGAGGATCTTTATGCAGTACGAGGATCGCAGACTTATAATTGCGACATTTTCATCAAACGTGCATAGAGTTCAGCAGATAATAGACGCCGGGGCGCGTCACGGCAGAAAGGTTGCCGTTCTCGGACGCAGTATGGAAAATATAATAGGAGCGGCCTCAGAGCTTGGGTATATGGATATGCCCGAGGGAGTTCTTATAAATTCCTCGGAGATTAAAAGGTACCGCCCCAAAGATATAACCCTTATAACTACGGGCAGTCAGGGAGAGCCTATGTCGGCTCTTTACAGAATAGCCTTTTCCGAGCACGACAGAGTGAAGCTTTCTCCCGATGACGTGGTGGTTCTAAGCTCCAGCGCCATACCGGGAAATGAAAAATTAGTTGGAAAAATAATAAACGCCCTGGTAAGAGCGGGTGTTAAGGTCGTTAACGATTCGGTTGAGGAAGTGCACGTCTCGGGACACGCCTGCAGAGAAGAAATAAAGCTTATGATGGCTCTTACGAAGCCGAAATATTTTATGCCAATTCACGGCGAGTACAGGCACCTTTACGCAAACAAAGAGATTGCCGAATTTATGGGAATCCCTTCTCAGAATATTTTCGTTTCGGAGATAGGAAGGGTTCTTGAAATAGATAAAAAGGGCGCTTCATTTAACGGAAGCGTTCCTTCGGGCAACGTGCTTATTGACGGCTCGGGTATCGGAGATATAGGAAGCGTTGTTTTAAGGGACAGAAAGCATCTTGCCGAGGACGGACTGGTCGTTATAGTCGCAACGCTGGATATAAGAGACCGATATCTCGTTTCCGGCCCTGAAATAATCTCCAGGGGATTCGTTTACGTCAAGGAATCCGAGGAGCTTGTAAGCGGAGCGAGAGCCGTTTGCGAGAGGGTTATCAATCTTCATCTTTCGAAAAAGAATTTCGACTGGGCGCAGATTAAAAATGCGCTCCGAGAGGAAACCTCAAAGTATATTTACAAAGAAACGAAGCGCAAGCCTATGATTCTTGCGGTTCTTATGGAAGTATGATAAAAATATATATTTTGGACGCTTACGGGGCAGACGGTGAGGAAATGCTTACCTCTGCCCTTCCCGACTATATCAGGGAAACTAAAAATAAAAGGCAAAGAAGGGAGCGCATTTTTGCGTATATGCTCCTCTCCTACGCATTTTCTGATTTTACGAGAAGCTCCCTTCCCGAAATAATCCGTGATTCCTACGGCAGACCGAGCGCTGAGGGGGCGGGAGTGGATTTCAATATTTCTCACGATAATGACGTCATAGCCTTGATAATATCTGACGAGGGACGTGTGGGAATTGACGTTCAGTCGCATAGCTTTAAGACGAGCGAGCGGATTGTCAGATTTACAAAGGAAATATGCGAGGGAGAGGCGTTTTTGAAGGAGCGCACAGGGGCGAGCGAGCTTTCGCGCTGTTTTGTAAAAAGACTGTGCTACGCCGAGGACAAGGGCATTTACCCTTCGGAAAATAACGAGCTTTCCCCACCTGACAAAGCCTCGGTTATTTCGGATTGGACGCTTATAGAAGCTTTGGTAAAATGCGATGGCAGAGGGCTTCAAAAGCTTAAAGACGCCTTCGAAATTCTCGCCGAATGCAAGACCTTCGAGCGTTCCTTTATATCCCGAAACGGCGAAAGCTACGCCCTTTCGGCAGTCCTCAAAAAAGAACCTATTACGCATTAAGTCAAAGACGAAAACTAACACCTATAGCTAAATATTAACCATAATAAGACTTGAAAACTAAAGCGGCAGCTAAATAACGTCAACGGTCAGGCGGCTACATACTAAAACGAACAAAGACAGTCAAGCGCTAAACCGCATATAAGAGCGCCGGGCATAGTGACGCCTAAAGCGAAAGCCTACGCATAGCAAAACGAAAAAAACGACAGCCAATCACAGAGTAACACTCAAAATAGCTGTCGTTTTTATTTTGTTTGCGGTACGGTTAAGAGTCTTTTTTCTCCGCTCCGCCGATTTCCTCGTTTTCGGGCTCGGTCGCAGACACAGCCTTTCCGTTTTCTTCGGTTTCAGTTGCAGCTGCTTCTTCAGCCTCTGCGCTTTCTGCGGCTTTTTCAATCTCGTTCTTTTTGCCGTATATCTTCTCCTCGCTCGGCATTACGAACATAGCAACGATATAGAACATAATTCCAAAGCCCAAAAGTGCTCCAAAAATCACGATAAGGCGCAAAACTATTAAGTCTATATCAAAATAATCGGCAAGTCCGGAGCATACGCCGAAAAGAATTTTTCCCTCTTTTCTTTTAACGAGCTTTTCCTTACTGTGATATTCGGGTGAGGTAAATCCGTCATCGTGCTTGAGAACCAAGGCGAGTATCAGGTAAATCCACACGCCGAGCGTCAGAAAGCATACGGTAAGCATTATGAAAAGTATTCTGAAGAAGGTTGAATCTATATTAAAATATTCGCAAAGACCGCCGCATACGCCGAAAATTTTTCGGTCGGATATGGAACGGTAAAGTTTTCTTCCCATAATTCCTCCTTGTTAGATTAAGCTCGGTAAAGCTCGGATTATTTGAGGCCGTTGCTTATAAGCGTCAAGGCCTCCGGCATTAATAGGGCTATGCATACTGTCAGCGCAATTATGAAAACGCAGATGAGCAAAGTCTTGATAATCGAGGGGCGCTCCCTTTCGTTTATGTGTTTTGCAGAGTCCGTTTTTTCTTTTGGTATGTAGAAGCGCGCAGCATTAAAGTCTATTTTTTCGCTTGGCAGCCTCTTTTCTTTTTCGAGAGCTCGGTATTCTTCGTAAGTGAGCTTGGTTTCTCCCACACGTTTTACGATATCGGTAAGCCTACCGTCACGCATAAGGGCTCTCTTCAACGAATAAGACTCCGAAACGTGAAGCTCGGAGAGCGTCAAAGCCGAGTCTTCGCTATGTGCGCCTCGGCGCAACAGCTGTTTTATTAGGTTGACCGTATAGGTTTTGTGGTTGTTTATAACGAACGAAGCTACGCATAGTGCAATAGCTATCACAAGCAGTATAAGGTTTACGTAAATATCAAACACCGTGTCAAAATAATCCTTGGCGTTGAGCATAAGTATATCCTTAAACGACATAAATACCTCACATAAAAGTTATACTGATATTATAACGGATATTCCATTTGAAAGCAAGACGGCAGAATAAAAATTAAAAATATATTAAAAATTAGTCAAATTCGTTAAGAAAGTCTTCGCCGCATATAGATTTGAGAAGCTCGTTTAAGTCCTCGTTGTCCTCGTAAAAGAGCGTAAGCGATTTCTTTCTGCCCTTCCCCTTTATAACGGTTTTTCTGCCGAGGTGGCTCTGTATGCGAAGCTCCATTTCTCTGAAATAGTCAACGTAAACTGGCTCCTCGTCATCTTCTTTTTGCTTTATGGCAACGGGCTTGTTTATGCGCTTAACCTCTTCTTCAAGCTGACGCACCGAGAGGTCAAGCTCTGCCGTTTTTTTGGCAAGAAGAATCATATTGTCAAATAGCTTAACTCCGAGAAGCGTTCTTCCGTGTCCTGCGGAAAGCTCTCCGGACGCAACCATTTCAAGAACGGGCGCCGGCAAATCGACAAGTCTTACTGCGTTTGCAATTGCGCTGCGGCTCTTGCCAACGGTTGCGGAAAGCTCCTCTTGGGTTAGCCCATATTCGTCCATAAGCGATTTAAACGCCATAGCTTCTTCTATGGGGTTGAGGTCTTCTCTTTGAATGTTTTCGATAAGAGCTATTTCGGCAACCTTGCGGTCGTCACGCTCCATTATCATTACCGGAATTTCTTCAAGTCCCGCAAGCTTTGACGCACGGAAACGTCTTTCTCCGGCAATTATCTGATACCTTCCGCCGAGATATTCCCTTACTATAATGGGCTGCAAAAGACCGTTTTCTGCAATAGACGAGGCAAGCTCCATAAGCGAGTTCTTGTCAAAATTCTTTCTCGGCTGGTCGCTTTTCGGGTCTATAAGCGAAAGACTTAGCAGCCTTACCGAGCTGTCGCCCACTTGACCTTTCTCTATAGTGTTCTCAAGAAATATTGCGTCAAGGCCTCTGCCAAGACCGCTGTTTTTTTTCTTAGGCATAAGAAAACCTCCAAAAGAAATGTAATATAATCAATAATCAATTTAATAGCGCAAAATTAATATCGCAACGCCACGAAACGAGAGCAAAAAGCCCCGATTTAACGAAACCGAAGCCTCGTTGTGCAAACGTCTTGCCCGTCAGACGCATTTTGCCGCACGCACAACGCCCATACAGTCGGGCGAATAGCGTCACTCACAGAGAGCCGTAAGCGAGCGCACAATGAGCGTCAACGCACCGCCACACTATAGTGAGTGTAAGCGAGGGCACACAGCGTACGCAAGGAATGTGCAAATGGTAGTTACGCAGAGCTACGGAACGGGCGAAAAGAGCGCACAATGAACACGTGTAACGTGTCGAAGCCTAGCATACAACCTCAAAATGCCTGCTTCAAGCGCTCCGCAAGGGCTTTCCGTGTGGTAAAGCACCACGCTTCGCAAGGGCTTTCAGTTTGGTAAAGCACCGTCTTTCGTAAATAACTATGTTTTACAAAAGTTTCCGATTATCCAACACTCCGCAAAGACGCCCCGCTCCGCAAGGGCTTTCAGCTTGGTAAAGCGCCCCGCTCCGCAAGGGCTTTCAGCTTGGTAAAGCGCCCTGCTTCGCAAGGGCTTTCAGCTTGGTAAAGCGCTGTCTTTAGTAAATAACCATGTTTTACAAAAGGTTCCGTTTATCCAACACTCCGCAAAGACGCCCCGCTCCGCAAAGGCTTTCCGTGTGGTAAAGCGCCCCGCTTCGCAAAGGCCTTCCGTGTGGTAAAGCGCCGTCTTTCGTAAATAACCATGTTTTACAAAAGTTTCCGTTTATCCAACACTCCGCAAAGGCGCCCCGCTCCGCAAAGGCTTTCCGTGTGGTAAAGCGCCCCGCTTAGTAAGGGCTTTTTGGTCTGGTAAATGGCACAGCCCTGCAAAATGCCAAAACACCTATTAAGATTTTGGACTTGCGCAATTCATATGGACGTACGTAGCCGGACTTTATATCCTCATCATAAGTTCTTTAGAAACTGCCGCATATTCCAGCGCACCCTTGCCGTACGGGTCGTGATAACAAATCGGCTCGCCGTATCCGGGCGCCTCGGAAAGACGTACGGTTCTTGAAATCGGAACCTTGAAAAGCAGCTCTGCGTAGTATTTTTTAAGCTCCGCAACCACCTGATTTGTGAGTGTAAGCCTTCCGTTATACATTGTCAGAAGAATACCGACTATTTGCAGAGTGGGATTATAGAGCTGCCGTATTTTTTTGACCGTATTAAGCAGCTGCGACATTCCCTCAAGCGAATAAAATTCACACTGCATCGGAATAACAATGCCGTCAGAAACCGAAAGCGCCTTTACGGTCAGCATACCGAGAGACGGCGGGCAATCAATGAATATGTAATCGTACGAATCCTTTACTGAATCAAGAGCAATTTTTGCAAAATTAGAGCCCTCGTCAAGCTCGTCAAGCTCGTGAAGCTCAAGCTCTGCACCGGCAAGGTCGATAGTTGCAGGAACGACCGACAAATTTTTGAATCTTGTCTTGATAATCGCCTCCTTGACGTCACAACGTCCTATAATAACGTCATAAACGGTATTTTTAATTTTAGATTTTGCTATACCAAGCCCGCTCGTTGCATTACCCTGCGGGTCCATATCTATCATAAGTACCTTTTTTCCTTTATTAGCAATCTGCGCAGCTATGTTCACGCAGGATGTGGTTTTTCCAACTCCGCCCTTTTGATTGGAGAAAGAGACTATTTTTGCCATAAAAAGCCCTCATTCCTTGATTTTTATGTGTTTTTTCTTTGATTTCTTATATTAATTTAATTATAACATTACAGAAAATCAATGTCAATATATTTTACTCTTATTTGAATAATTTACTTTAAATATTTTGTTCTGATTTTAAAATATAAGCAACGGGTTGGGAGTGTACGGCAAACTGCACACAAGGCTGTCGGCAAAATATCGAAAGAATCATCGCCGAAAAAGTAAAGAAAACTTGCCGGTAAAGCTTTTTAACATAATATTTTATGCGAACAGAGCCTCAAAAAACAATAAACAACGGAATATTGCCCGGTGGAACATCGCTAACAAAAAACGCTGCTGAAAAAACGCTGCTGAGAAAACATTGCTGAAAAAACGTTGCTAACAAAATGATGGTACTGCAAAATAAAGGTGCTGACAAAATAACGATATTAACAAAACATTGATAAGCGAATCGCATAAAACGCACCCTTTATTCAACTTTGCATGTTTTATTCGGAGGATTTTGGGGTTTTCGGCCGCCTATAAATTACCAAAAAATGTATAATTATGTAAAAATATGGTAAAATATTCCATATATCGAATAAAATAACCTGTTTTCAATTAAAAAACGTGTGAATTTATAAATTATTTTAAATTTTTACACTGCTTTTTGGATTTTTGAAAATGTTTTTACTCAAAAATTATTAAAATCCGGAAAAACTGCTCAAAAAATTACCCAACTCCATATAAAATTCATTTTTAATGCCTTAAAAAACCATCAAAAAGCTCTCAAATTTACTTAAACGGTGCTGAAAATATCGAAAATCATTAAAATAGCTTGAGATTTATTAAAATTCCTCATAAATCCACTAAAGCTGAGCGGAAAAGCGAACGGAATCGAACGAAAAGAGAAGGAATTGAACAAAACAAAACAGAACAAAAAAACGAGCAAAATAAAACGGCGCAACTCAAATCAATGCGTGAAAAAAACAGAGGGCGATGCAAAAAACACGATAAAAAAGATAAAACACGGTATTATTTTTGAGTTTTTAGTGTTTTTGAGAGAAAATCCAAAAAACAGCCGAATTTAAACGCATTTTAAGCGGACAAAAACAAGGAGTCCACTAATTTTGTAGCAAAAACGCTGTTTCACGTGAAACATTTGGAAAACAAGCAAAAAAGAACGGCTTTCCGGTAAAGAGGCTTCGTTTTCCACAGAATGCTGTTGCGCCGGCAAAAATGTCTTATTTCACCCGAAAAGCTTTGTTTCACGTGAAACATTCGCAAAAAACAAGCCGAAACGAGCTAAAATAAATTAAAGATCAGAAAAATATGTACTTCGGGCAAAAAACACCTTCAAAATCGAAAAACAAACCCACATACCAAAAATGACATTACTTTACGTAGAACAATCTGTTTTTCGCTGCAAATTTTGCAATTTTTATAATTGTACTGTAATTTTTAATTGTTTTCAATCAATTTTTTAAATTTGAATTAATTTTCATTGAATTTAACCGAAGCGCTGCGTTTTTGAACAAAAACATAGCGAATTTGCTACAAATTACTGCAAAATCGCTTTGATTCGGCGATGATTTGCGAAAGACGAAGCTTTTTGTTTGTTTTTTGTTTTAAATGTTTTTAACGTTTTGTGACTTTTTGCCTTTGAGGTGTCTTGTGAGCAAAATGTTTCACGTGAAACACACATTTTTTGCTTTCTTGGTTTTACGGGAGCGTTATTTTCAAACGAATAGGGTATTTGAGGGGTTTATTTATAAAATTGCGCATAAAATCGTGCAAAAATGAGGAAAACGTGTGGAAAAGCGGTAGAATGTTCGTGTAAATGATGGGGAAATTGTGTAGAATTTTACCTTTGACTGCTCGGAAGACGTGCAAAAACGGGAAAAGTCGGTAAAAATTTGTCGGTCAAATGCCAACAAATTGAAAAAAATTCAAATAAACCGAAAAAGAATGCAAATAAAATGAAAAAGAATGCAAAAAATGCCGGTTAGCTCTTAAAGGCTAAAAATGAGCAAAAAATAAGTTGTTGATCCTGCAGAAACCTGCAAATGCTTGATTTGTGGCGCAAAAAACAAAAAGGTGCTCGTTGCCTACAATCATTGGGGTCTAAAACGAGTCTGAAGCCACTAAAATTGGGAGAAAACAACACGAAAGGCTGCTGAAATGAGTAAAATTGGGGCTGAAAAGCGGCGAATTGCGAAAAAATGTGTTTTTCGGACTGTAGATTTAACAAAAAAGTGCTTTGTTGGTTGGTCAAAATGCAGCAAAATTTGTTTGGACCGGGTGATAAACGCAGTAAAAATGTGCTTGTTAGGTGTGTAAAATGCTAAAAAACTATATGAGAGTGTAAAGAAACGGCTCAAGGGTCGCTCTATGGCGTAGTAAAAAACGAATCAACAACAGTATAAGGGAGTGAAAAAACAGAGCAAAGACTGCAAAAAAATGGAAAAAACAGTAAAATTGGCGAAAGTAAATAAATATTGTGAGCAGCAAAAACGGTAGAAACAATGAGAACAGACGAAAACAAATAAAACGGAATAAAGAATAAAACGTCAAGGTCGGTGCGGCAGTGGACGGTGGGAGCAGCTGAAACCTAAGAAACCGTACGTAATGTGGGGGGCGGGGGGGAGACAGAAGCTGCAAAATGCAAAAAAATCAAAAAAGCTGCCGCCTTTGGCTTTTGGCAAAAAATTCTGCGTAAAAAGCATCGGCCAAAAGAACGGTAGATTTTTTGATTTATGTTCTTTTTGCTCGATTTTTTTGGTTGAATGCGATTTTTTAAAGTGGAGAAAAATGGAAATATTCTAAAATACGATAGATAAAACGAGGCAGAATTAACATAAGCTGTCGTTGTTGAGCAAAATCATAAAAAACGCTTATTTTTTCTTGAAAAAATGTAAAAAATAACTATGTTTTTTACGCTCTAAATACCAAAACGACAAATTTTCCAAAACGGAGAATTAAGTTCAATTTCCGCTTTCGGTTAAGATAAAACTTTTATAAAACTCTTGCTTGCGGAGCTAACGTATAATCTCTTAATATGCAGAGCTCTGATTTTTGGAGTGATAATTTGCAGAGCTCTGATTTTTCAGAACACTAATTTTTTTCGAATGCTAATTTTTAGAGTGTTAACTTGAAGAGCTTATT
>JAZSBB010000063.1:0-6394 GCA_045602185.1 Eubacteriales bacterium | reverse complement strand
AAATCCGCTAGCTTAAAATAATTCTTACCTAAAGCTTGGAGAAATTCTCGATATTTTCTGATATTGAACGAAGCAAAGTAGGAACTTTGTGAGTGAGATATCGGGAAATAGCGTGGATTTATATAGCTTTAGGCGTGTTCGAATTGGGTTAGGCTTGCCTATGCCTAAATGCGACAGCCCCTTTATTCTTAATGCGTATAATGCTTTGCAAATCAAACCCCGGCTATCTCTCCTACGTCACGAAGAATATACTTAGGTCTGTAGGCGAACTGCGTTACGGTTTCCATACTGCTAACCCCCGACATAACCAAAACCGTGTCAAGCTCGGATTCTATTCCCGCAATTATATCGGTGTCCATTCTGTCGCCGATTATTGCCGCATCTACTCTGTGGCAGCCAAGCTTTTTTAATGCGTGGCGCATCATAAGGGGATTCGGCTTTCCTACAAAATACGCAGATTTTCCCGTTGTCAATTCTATTGAGGTAATAAGCGCTCGGCAGGCGGGAATTATACCGTTTTCCGCAGGGGCGGTAAGGTCGCTGTTTGTTCCGATAAGCTTGGCGCCGTTCATAACCAGTCTTACCGCCTTTTCAATTTTCTCGTAATTGAGGGAACGGGTTTCGCCAAAAACTACGTAATCGGGATTGACGTCATTCATACTGAAGCCTGCCTCGTAAAGAGCAAAGGTGAGTCCGGGCTCACCTATAACGTAAACCGAGCCGCCCGGGCATTGACCTGCAAGAAACGATGCCGTTGCGAGCGCACTGGTATAGAAATGCTCCTCGCCAACGGAAAGGCCCATTCTTCCAAGCTTCTGCGCAAGCTCTCTCGGAGAACGCTCCGATGAATTGGTCAGAAAAAGAAAGTCTTTCCCTTCCTTTTCTATCCACTCCATAAATTCCTTTACGTTTGGAATTATACGGTTTCCGTGATATATTACGCCGTCCATATCGCAAATGAACGCTTTTTTCTTTCTAAGGTCATCTAAATTCTGCATTTCCTCGCCGCCTCACTTATCTTTTTTAAAAATTAAATCAGCTGCTGCTCGTTTATCGTCAGCCTGAAATTCAGTCCAAGCTTCTGCGCCGCCTTCTTGCAAAGCATCATTCTCCCTAGGAATATCTCAAAATAATCCATAACCGAGCTTATAGATGTGTCTATCTTTATTTTCAGAGCAATTTCCTCTTTACTGTCCGATATTTTAAGCTCGGCGGCTTCAACCGAATAATTAACTCTGTCGTGTATATCGAAGGTTGAGATATCGCTGTTTCTCACACGGGTGCGGCGCACGTCAGATTTATCCGCAAGAATCAGCGCCGCAGCAACCGCATTCACGGGTACGCCGGTTCCCTCATCGTGATTTCCTATAGCCGTTACCACCGTTGCAATATCCTTTGCAGCCATACCCATATTGTCTAGAATACGGAACGCCATAACTGCGCCGCTTTGCGAATGCTCCGAGCGATTCACAAGATTTCCTATGTCGTGAAGCACACCGGCAATCTTCGCCAGCTCAACCGTATGAGCGTCAAAGGAAAGCTCTGTAAGTATATGACCGGCGCATTCGGCTACCTTAATTACGTGGCCGAAGGAATGCTCGGTATATCCGAGCGCAAAAAGAGATTCGTCAGCCGCAGATATATAAGCTCTTACCGCCTCATCATTTTTTAATTTTTCGTAAGTTACCATAACTTTTTCTCCATAAAAACCATATACTTATAGCGTGAAAATTTAATAAACACAAAATAAAAATCAACAAAAAATAACACGCAATTTTTTCATTTTACTATTGATTTATTATGTTTTATGTGATACAATAATACATCAAAAGAAAAGAGGGTTCATATATGCAAGCTTTTATTGACTATATGCAATCGTTCAACATTGTGACGGTTATCGTCAGAATCATTTTAGCTACTGCCTTCGGCGGCTTTATAGGTATAGAAAGAGGAAAGCTGGGGCGAGCAGCAGGTATGCGTACGCACGTGCTTGTGGCGCTTGGAGCTACCCTCGCTTCTATGATAGGCCTTTTCCTTTCGGTCGAATTAGATATGCAAAACGACCCGACCAGAATTGCGGCGCAGGTTGTTTCGGGAATAGGTTTCCTCGGCGTAGGAACCATTCTTCTAAAGGGAAGATTCCAAATTACAGGTCTTACCACCGCAGCAGGACTATGGGCAACCGCCGCTATCGGCCTCGCCCTCGGCGTTGGATTCTATTCGGGCGCTATCGCAACGTTTATATGCGCAATTCTCACCGTTACCATTATGTCAAAGGCGGAATATCTTTTGACGAAAAGATACAACCGCTTCGGAATATACGTAGAAATAAAATCTGACGAATACGTCAGAGTTGCTATGGATATGCTGAAGGCAAACTACAACGTTTCCGACATTCAGGTAACCACTCCCAGAAGCGGAAAAAACGGAAACGTTGGCATTGAGGCAAATATACACATCTCGCCAAAGAAGGCACGAGTCGCTCCCGATTTTATCGCAAAGGAAATCGAAGCAAACGACTACGTAATATTTGCTCTCGAATCAATCTAAACAAATCTAATATTTTTAGTCTTTTATTGCGGCTGTTTTTCAGCCGCAATTTTTTATGAAAGCTTATCTACGCCGAGCCTTTTCAAAAATCGGAAAATTTACCAAAATTCATTTTGTGGACATTTTCGTTCTTATTACCAAAAGCTTAGATTCCTGCGCCAAGCTTTGTCGGAAAACGGGAATTTTACCAAAATGTAATTTTGAGGAATTTTTTCGTTCTTCTGAACGAAGGTGTAGTTACCTACGCCGAGCCTTTTCGAAAATCGGAAAATTTACCAAAATGCAATTCCCCCGGAATTTTTTTCGTTATTCTGACCGAAGGCGTAGTTACCTACGCAGAGCCTTTTCAAAAATCGGAAAATTTACCAAAATTCATTTTGTGGACATTTTCCTTCTTATTACCAAAAGCTTAGATTCCTGCGCCAAGCTTTGTCAGAAAACGCGAATTTTACTAAAATGCAATTCCCCCGGAAATTTTTTCGTTCTTCTGACCGAAGGCGTAGTTACCTACGCCGAGCTTTGTCAGAAAACGGGAAAATTTACCAAAATTCAGTCTTCCAAGATTTCACCGTTGAAGCGGCCTATCCCAACCAGGTCATCTACGGGAAGTGAAAAAATAACTGCTCCACCCTCTGTTTTCAGTCCGGCAAAATCCCTGACTGCTTCCATTATTTTGAGCTTATATTCCTCTGTGGTTAAGAAAAATATGCTGTCCGTTTGCTCGGGGAGAGCCGTTCCCATACTCTGCTCGGCTCTTTTGTTGTTCGTGCTTCTCGTGTGAAAGACCGTGGCGCCGGTTGCTCCCGCAGAGCGCGCAGCTTCTATAGCCGAGTCAGTATATTTTTGATTAACTACTGCAATAACAAGCTCGTGCGTCATCGTTTTCTCCTTTTTGCTTACAGGTGATTTTGTGTCGGCAAGGTCCCTATCAGGCATACTTAAAACTGCTTCCTCAACTATATTCGATATTGCTGAAATCGGCGTTGTAAATGCAATTCCCTTTCCCAAAAGATAGAGCCTCAGCTCCCTTCCTACCGCATCAAGAACGGTATGCTCAAGAGTGCTTGGAATTATAGAAAAAACAATTCTTTTCTCTATATCGTTAAATCCAAAATAGCTCATATAGCTGGAACGGGCGGTTCCGTGGCCTATTCCCGAAAAGTGAACCGCAGTGCAACACTTATTTACAGTTGCGGTATAGGCGTCTTCATCTTCTTTATTTATTATGGCAACCAGCATTTTTGCCCGTCTGTCTTGCTTTTTCTTCAATTCTCAGCCAACTCCTTATTTAATGCTTTATCTCTTTCAAGGGGCTTTTTTGCACGGGGATATTCAACAAAAACCTCGTTACGAGATATAAAGCTCCGTTTTCTGCGCTTCGATTTTACGTTATATATGAGTCCGCATACCTGGATAGCTATTATGGGCGCCATAGCAACGAATGCAACGCAGCCGAATGCGTCCGTCATAACGTTTCCCTCTCCGGTAAGCTCGATAAGCTTAGTACAGGCTCCCGTAGCCATCGGGAGAACGAAGCCGCTCATCATAGTTCCGCTTGCGACTCCTCCTGAATCAAACGCTACGCCGATAAATACCTTTGGGACGAAGAAGGTAAGGACAAAAGCGATTATGTAACCCGGAATGAGAATATACATTATCGGTATTCCGGTAACTATTCTGAGAGCCGAAAGCCCGATAGCTGCCGAAACACCTATTGAAAGTCCAAGACCGGTCGTTTTTCCCGATATAGCTCCCGCACTCATTTCCTCAACCTGATGGTTAAGGACGTACACCGCCGGCTCCGCTTTGACTATAAAGTATCCAAGGAGCATTCCTACCGGAATTAAAAGAAATCCTCCGCCTATACCCGCAAGCTCCCTGCCTATCGTTGCACCGGTGGGCATAAAGCCAACGTTTGCTCCGGTGAGGAATACCGCAAGACCGAAAAAGGTATAAAGCACACCTATTCCTATTCTTATAAGATTAGTCTTGGTAAAAGCTCTTGATATGAGCTGGAAAAGTACTGTAAAGACTACTATCGGAAGAAGAGCTATAAGAACCTCTTTGGCATAATGGAAAAAATCGGTTGCGTATTTTACGAGGCCCTCTCTGGTATCCGATATAGGCTGCATAGCCTCCGAGATATACTCCACGTTCTCGATTTTCATAATTATACCGAGAACCATTACGGAAATAATCGGTCCTATGCTGCAAAGGGCGGTTATACCGAAGGAATCGGCTCCGCTGCCTTTTTTTGCTCTGGCGGCAGAAACGCCTGCGCCAAGCGACATAATGAACGGAACCGTCATAGGCCCGGTCGTAACTCCTCCGGAATCGAAGGCAAGCGGTCTGAAGCCCTCCGGAAGAAAAAAGGCAAGTACGAATGCAGCGGCATAAAAAACGATAAGAATTATCTGGAGGCTAACGCCGAAAACAATTCTCAAAAGCGCTATCGCAAGAAAAATTCCAACGCCCACGGAAACCGTTATAATTAAAAGAAAATCGTCAATACTCGGTACCTGAGCCGCAAGTATTTGCAAATCAGGCTCGGAAACGGTTATAAGGATACCTATAATAAAGCTGACGAAGGTGATAAGCCATATCTTGCCATAGCCTGCAACTGCGGAGCCTATCTCTGCGCCAAGCGTTTGCATAGACATTTCTGCGCCCATCGTAAAAACGCTCATTCCCATAATCAGAAACAGAGTTCCGATAAGGAAAAGTATCATATCACCCGGCGCAAGAGGAGTTATGCTTACCGAGAGAAGAAGAACTATCAGGGTTATCGGAAATATCGATTTAAAGGACTCTTCTATTTTCTTCTTGATTATATTCATACACTTTACTAGTTAATCTCTTTGTGGTTATTCAGTGTTACGTAAAACTGACGCTGCTCAATATCTATAATTGCTTCAAACTCAAGCGTCAGCTGGAAGCTTTCCCCTACTTTTACAGCCGTGTCGTCCGAGGCTTCACGGTAAAAGCTGGCGCCGGGTTTGTCTTCCTCCATATAAAGATTGAGGTAACAGCCAGCGGAATTTTTTGCCTCAGCGCCGCCTCTGTCATAGGTTTTTTTACAGTTGATATTCAGCGTTACCTTCACACCGTCCTCGTCATACATTTCCCTTAAAACCTCATAAGAGGTTGCTTCAAAGCGGGTTATAACCTCGCCCGTTACCTCGTTTATATTTTCAAGGGTGAGCGGCAAATCCCTTACCTCTAAGCTAACCAGCTCGGTAAGGTCATATTCGTGGAGGTCAGACTGCCCTCTAACGACTGATACGGCGCAAACGGTTCTTATTCTATCCGCCAGGGTGGCTTCTATAATGCAGCTGCCCGGGGCTTTTGCGGTAACGAGTCCGTTTGAATCGACAACCGCAACCGCTTCGTTACTGCTTTTCCATATTACCGGCGGCCTTCCGAGATCGGATTCGGGATTAGAATACGCCACGAGACTGCGGCTCTGACCGACAGTCAACGGAAGGGTATTTTCCGAGAGATAAAGGCTTCTCACGGAGTCGGAATTCAAAACTATAACCGTTATCATTGAGGAAACGCCGTTTTTACAGCTTGCCTTAACAACGCAGGTTCCCTCTCGAACAGCAGTTATAACGCCCCCGTCAACCTTACAAATATCTGAGTTTGCGGAAGCCCACATTATTTGAGTATCCTCTGCGCTGGGCGGAAACGCCACCGCTTCAACGGTATAGCTTTGTCCTTCAAAAAGCGTCAGATGAGATTTTGAGGTTGAAATAAAACTGACCTCTTTATTTTCTTGAGCGCCGCTATCGGCGCAGGAGATGAAGCAAATACTTATGAGAAGAAAGGCTGCCAAAAGCGCTTT
>JAZSBB010000062.1:0-8374 GCA_045602185.1 Eubacteriales bacterium | reverse complement strand
AAGCCGTTATCCCCGGTAGAAAGTATGGGGTTATCCGTGTCAACTATACAGGCGCCCACTTGAGTGCTTGGGTCCTTAGAGCGCTCTGCCGCAAGCAGAGCGACGCCCATAAAATAATCGTCCCAGGTTATATAATCTTTTCTCTTTTCGGTCATAGCGCACCTCAGAAATATGTATTTTATGCAATTATAGCACATATTTCTTTTTATGTCAACAATTATTGAAACGGAGGCGAAACCGTGAGTGCGGAATTTTTAACTGCATATTCAAGCTGTCGTCTTTGCGGCAGAAAATGCGGCGTTAACCGTATCGCAGGCGAGCTTGGCGGGTGCAAAATGAGCGATAAAATATATCTTGCCAGAGCAGCGCTTCATTTTTGGGAGGAGCCGGTAATTTCGGGTGACTGCGGCTCGGGAGCGATATTTTTTTCGGGCTGCTCCTTGGGCTGTATCTTCTGCCAAAATACCAAAATAAGCAGAGGCGACCTAAAAAAAGAAGTAACGGCAGAGCGCCTTGCAGAAATAATGCTCGAACTGGAGGAAAAGGGGGCGCACAATATAAATTTCGTCACGCCTACGCATTACGCCCCCTCTATAGCTATTGCCACCGAAATGGCGAGAAGCTCTGGACTTACCGTTCCTACGGTTTATAATACCTCCTCTTACGACACAGAAGAAACAATCCGCAACCTTGACGGCACTGTAGATATCTACCTTGCCGATTTTAAATATTTTACCAAAAGAACGTCACAAAGGCTTTCCTTCGCTCCCGACTATCCCGATATAGCAAAAAGCTCGATATACGAAATGGTAAAGCAAAAGGGACGTGCGGTTATTAAGAATTCTTTAATGCAGTCGGGCGTTTTGGTGCGAATTTTGCTTTTGCCGGGGCACGTAGCCGAGGCAAAGCTATGTTGCTCGTATCTTCTTGACACCTTTGGAGACGATATTTACGTAAGCCTTATGAGCCAGTACACCCCGATTTCAGATATGAAAAAGCCTCTTGACAGGGCGGTAACGCAAAGCGAGTATGACGAGCTATGCAATTTTGCTGTATCAAAGGGACTGAAAAACGGATTTTTTCAAGAAATTCAAAGCTCATCGCATACCTTTATCCCCGATTTTGATTTTACGGGAATATAATTAAAAGCAAGCCTGTTTCCAAAGTTTGTGGAAAGGCTTGCTTTGTTTTTATTCTTTAGTTTTTCTTTTCTTATCTCGGAGTCTGTAATCTCTCGAGCGTTTCTTTTTGATATAAGTGGTATATACCGCAAATATAAGAATTACTCCGACAATGGTGAATGCGGTTATATGAACCCAAGGCTCCGTAGAGCCGGAAATCTTGAGGTCCTCCCAGAGCGTATTGACTCTCGCTTGGATATCGCTTGAAAAGTTTCGGTAGCAAGCGGGGTCGGTTTTGTCGGGGAAAAGAGCGTTATATTCCGCATTGACCTCATCGGGATTGTAGTTGTAAAGCAAATCGTATGCGCTTTCTCCGTTTTCGCCCACGTAAGCGTATTCGTCCATAGCCTCGATATATTCTTGGCTCTCGATAACGGCAGAATTAGGAGAGGCGTAGCCGATATATATTGCGTTTGCAACCGCTGCCTCTTCGCCTATCATAAAATTGATATATTCCTTGGCGAGATGGGGGTTTGCCGAGTTTTTCGGTATGCACATAGCGTCAATAAAATAGTTAACGCCCTCTTTGGGATAATAAAAATCGAGATTTTCCTGCTCCTCCGCCATAGTCAAAAAGTCACCCACGAAATACGGCGCTATAAGAGCTGATTCGCTTTTCATTTTATTGAATATTTCATCGTTAACGTAGCCTTGCAAAATGGGCTTTTGACGCTCTAATTCCGAAAGGGCCTTATCCCATACGTCCGGGTCGTCCGAATTGACGTCAAGACTTTCCTTATACATTGCAGTCGCAAAGGCGTCTCTTGGGTTGTTAAACTGAAGAATATTTCCGCTGTATTTATCATTCCAAAGAAGGTCCCAGCTTTTATTTGCTACGTCCTCAGGAGCAACTCCGCCCTCACCCTTGTTGTATATAATTCCCATCATACCGTAGGTATACGGCACCGAAAAGGAATTGTTTTGGTCGTAGTAGGTGTTGCGGAATTCGTCCGGAATGTTTACGTAATTTGAAAGAGAGGAGGTGTCAAAGGCAAGAAGAAGCTTCTCGTCCTTCATCTTTTCTATCATATAGTCGGAGGGAGTGATTACGTCATAGGAAACTGCGCTGTTGGTGATTTTAGAGTACATATCCTCGTTTGTCGGATAGGTTGAATACTCTATCTTTATCTTTATTCCGCCGTATTTTTCGGAAAGCTCGCTGTTGAAATATTCCTCAAAGGCCTCGTTTACGTCAAGAGAATCCTCAGAGCCATCGGAAATGTATTCACCCCAGTTATAAACGTTGAGCGTAACCGTCTGTCCGCTTTTGTATTGCGGAAGCGGAATATCCTCGACTGCAAGATTCTCCTCGGGCTCTGTGTCAGCCGAGTCTCCGCACGAGAAAAGGGAAAAGGGAAGAATAGATATAAGCAGAAGCAGTAAAAGCTTTTTTAACATATTATCTTACCCCCTTTTTGCTCTTTGCGTGGTGAGGATTTTTCTTCAGACTCTTCATATTTGAGAGAAGAAGGAGAAGGAAAACGGTAATAATTATGATTGTTGAAAGAGCGTACATATTCGGCTTAACCGTCTTCTTAGTCATAGAGTAAATCAGAAGCGGAAGCGTTTGGAAATTAGTCGGGCCAACGAAATACGAGATAACGAAGTCGTCAAGCGACATAGTGAACGCCATAACCATTCCGGAAAGAACACCGGGCATAATATTCGGCAGCTTCACCTTGAAAAACGCCTTTATCGGTGTGCAGCCGAGGTCGAGCGCTGCTTCCGAAAGCGTATCTCCAAGCTCGTTTATTCTTGGAAGCACCGAAAGGATAACGTAGGGAAGGCAGAAGGTCGTGTGAGATATAAGCATCGCAATAAAGCCGATATCGTTGTAGTCGGCTATCTTAAAGAGAGCCATAACTGCCGCAAAGAAAAGCATCATTGACATACCGGTAACTATATCGGGATTCATCATAGGGATATTAGTTATCGAATTTACGGCGCTCTTTACGAGCTTATTTCTCATTTTATAAATACCCTCAGCCGCAGCCGTGCCTATAACAGTTGCTATAATTGCCGAAAGAACGGCAAGAATGAGAGTGTTTCGCAGAGCTATCCACGCATCGTCTGATTTGAAAAGCTCGATATACCAGTGAAAGCTGAAGCCGGCGAAATTAGCGGTGCTTTCGGTGGCGTTAAATGAGAAAAGTATAACCGTGAGTATCGGAATATAGAGAATTGCAAAAATAAGACAGAGATATATTCTTGAGGTATATTTTTTCACATTATTATACCTCCGTCATCATTATTTCCGAATTTATTCATAACGGTAAGAGATATAAGTATAAGTATCATCATAACGAGCGATATTGCAGCGCCAACGTTGAGTGCGCCGGTTATGAATTGACGCTCTATGGTATCTCCGATAAGCTCAAATGTACCGCCGCCCAGCTTTTGCGATATATAGAAGGTGCTGATAGACGGAACGAGAACCATAGTAACGCCTGAAATTATGCCCGAGCGTGAAAGCGGAAGAATAACTCTTACTAAGGTTTTGAAATTATTACAGCCGAGGTCTGCCGCCGCCTCCCACATATTTTGGTCTATTTTTGATATGCAGGTATAGATAGGAAGAACCATATAGGGAAGAAAATCGTAAACCATACCGAAAATAACGGCGCCCTTCGTGCCTATTATCTTCAGTGACGTACCGAGAAGGGTATTTATAATACCGCCGTTATCGAGCAGCGCCATTATGGAGTAGGTTCGTATCAAAAGGTTTGTCCACATCGGCAGCATAAGCAGCATAATAAATATTTTCTGGTTCTGAGGCTTGGTTTTTGCGATTATATATGCCAGCGGGTAGCCTATTAAAAGGCAAATAAAGGTTGCAATTACCGCAAGCTCAATAGAGAGGCCGAATATCGAGGCGTAATCGGGAAGATAGGCTATATTCGAAAATGAAAAGCTGCCTTCCGAGTCGGTAAAAGCGTAATATATGACTATCAAAAGCGGGAAAACGATAAACAGCACTGCCCAAAAAATATGCGGAGCAGCTGTAATCGACCGCAAAAGAGATTTTTTGTTTTTCATTTCATATCCGAGAGGGAAGCCCTCAATCTGCTTTCATAAATAATAAATCAAAATTCCTCTGCTGCGTCAGCGTTGGAAAGCTGATCAATCTCATCTGAGAAGGAGGAGTAATCGCCGAATTTTCCTGAATACTTGGACTTTTTCATAATATGTATAGCGTCAGGCTCTATATAAAGACCTATATTAGCCTCGGGCGCAACGTAGTCTGTAGACTGTATCATCCATTTGAAGCCTTTGATATCCACGATAATTTCGTAGTGAACTCCCTTAAAGGTAACGTTTGTAACCTTTCCGGTAAGCATACCCTTTTCTTCAGAAACAACGTCAACGTCTTCCGGGCGGATAACTACGTCCACAGGCTCGTTTTTTTCAAAGCCGTAATCAACGCAGTCGAATACGTGACCTGCGAATTTAACTTTTTTGTCGGAGGGCATAATGCCGTCTATGATGTTACTTTCTCCGATAAAATCCGCAACGAAAGCGTTTTTCGGTTCGTTATATATGTCGGTTGGAGTGCCTATCTGCTGAATTTCGCCGTCAGCCATTACTACGACTGTGTCGGACATCGAGAGGGCTTCCTCTTGGTCGTGCGTTACGTAAATGAAGGTAATGCCGATTGCCTGCTGGATAGTTTTAAGCTCGTTTTGCATATCCTTTCGCAGCTTCAGGTCAAGGGCTCCGAGCGGCTCGTCAAGCAAAAGCACTTTGGGGTGGGAAATCAGGGCTCTGGCTATTGCAACACGCTGCTGCTGTCCTCCGGATAAGGTGCTGACGCTTTTGTTTTCAAATCCCGAAAGCGCAACCATAGAGAGCATTTCGGTAACCCTGGCTTTTATTTCATCTTCCTTTACCTTTTTAAGCCGTAAAGGAAAAGCGATGTTTTCATATACATTAAGGTGAGGGAACAGAGCGTATTTCTGAAAAACCGTGTTTATATTTCTTTTGTATGCGGGAACCTGGCTGATTTCGGTGCCGTCAAAATAAAGTTCGCCTTCATCTGCGCTTTCGAAACCGCCGATAATTCTCAGCGTGGTAGTTTTTCCGCATCCCGATGGACCGAGAAAGGTTATGAACTCTCCGTCTCTGATATACAGATTCATAGAATCAATTACTTTTTCTCCGTCATAGGATTTTGATATCCCTTTCAACTCAATGAGCTTTGCCATTTTTTTAAAATCTCATATCCTTTCTGTAAGCGAAAAAATTCGCCCTTTCGGTAACGATTGTAATTATAACAAAAATATACGAGTTTTGCAATAGTTTTTTTCAAAATTATTCGCATTTAAACACAATTAATCGAATTTAGGTGAGGTTTTTTATGGAAAATGCTTGAAAAATCTCTGAAAATCTCTGAAAATCTCTCAAAATCTCGTTAATGCTCGTTTTTTGTGTGATTTTGAAAAAGGAAAATTTGCCTGACGGTAATAATGAAAAAAACAAAAAAAATCCAGTATCCGCCGTTTAGCTTTAAAATCAGGAAAAGGGATAGGAAAAGTGCTGCCGAGGAAAAGACTAGAGAAACGTCAGGCAGTATTTTCTCAGCGCTCTCAATTCCCCTTTTCAAAGCAACCGAGTCAAAAAGAATTTTTCCTCCGTCATAGTCGGATAGCGGCAAAAGGTTTGATATTGCGGTTGCCAGGTTGATAACAGCGAAATCCGGGAAAAACCGAGCTGACAGAATAAACGCAAAAACGTTTATGAGGGGGCCGCATAAGCACACCGTGATTTCTTCTTTATAGGATAGGGGCGTCTTGCTTTTTATTCTGAATCCGCTTGCAACCGCACGGGGAAGGGAGAAGCCCTTTTTGCAAAGCAGCGCCAAAGCGGCGATATGTCCGCCCTCATGTATAACGGCGGCACTGACTGTTAAAACGGTCATTTTAATATCGTCAAATCCCAGCATAAGCGATACCCAGAATACCATAGCAAGAGCGTTGATAGCGGCCCTTAGTAAAAATTTCATAAACTAACCTCGCTTAAAGAAATTACGTGTTGACTCTCATAATACTTTATATTTGTATTCTTGACAAAATATTAATGATATGTTATACTTTAATGTATGATAATTTAACGGAGGGAATAATGGCTAGAAAAACGGCATATGACGATCAAAGCATAAAAAGTCTAAAGGGTGCAGAGCGTGTGCGTAAGCGTCCTGCGGTCATTTTCGGCTCGGACGACCTTGAAGGCTGTCAGCATTCATTTATAGAAATCCTTGCGAATTCCGTTGACGAAGCCCGAGAAGGCTACGGAGAAAAGATTATTGTAAAAAAATATAAGGATCTTTCGATTGAGGTTGAGGATTTTGGCCGAGGAGTACCTCTTGGTTATAACGAAAAGGAAAAAAGATGGAACTGGGAGCTTGTTTTTTGTGAGCTCTATGCAGGAGGAAAATACGATAATAACGAAGGAAACGCAGCGTATGAATTTTCGCTCGGACTTAACGGACTTGGCGCAACCGCTACGCAGTATTCCTCGGAATATATGAACGTAAAATCCTATAACGGAAAAACGCTTTCGGAAATGAATTTTGCCATGGGCGACCCTAAGGGAGAGCTGAAGGTTTCGGAGCTAGTGAGCGGAGCCGGTATGAAGAAAACCGGAACTATCATAAAATGGCGCCCCGATTTGAAGGTATTCAAGGAAATCGACATTCCGACCGAATTTCTTGAAAAAACCCTTAGAAGACAAGCCTTCATTAATTCCGGCATTAAATTTATACTGGAAAACGAAATCTCCTCGGGAAAATTTGAGCGTCAAGAGTTTTTCTACAAAAACGGCATAGCGGATTATATCGTTGAAATAACCGAAGGCCAGTCCTTGACACCGCCTCAGCTTTTCAGAATTGAAACCAAGGGCAGAGATAGGGAAGACCTTCCGGATTATAAATTCAAAGCAGAGGTAACCTTCTGCTTTGCGGAGTCCGGTTCGCACGAATACTATCACAACTCCTCTTATCTAGAGTACGGAGGAGCGCCGGATAAAGCCGTGAGGACGGCGTTTGTCTACGCTATTGACAAGTATATAAAAACACAGAACAAGTACAATAAAAACGAATCAAAAATATCCTTCTCCGATATTGAGGACAACCTTGCCGTTATCGTCAATTCAGCGTCAACGCAGACGTCCTACGAAAACCAGACCAAAAAGGCTATTACGAACGCCTTTATAAATAAAGCACTCACGGATTTCTTGAAAACGAAGCTTGAAATATATCTTACGGAAAATCAATCCGCCGCAAACACTATCGTAAACAGAGTTCTGACTAACAAGAGAGCGAGAGAAGCTGCGGAAAAAACGAAAACGGATATCAAAAAGAAGCTTACGGTGTCTATGGACGTTTCCAACAGAGTGGAAAAGTTCGTGCCCTGTCGCTCAAAGGACCCCGAGCTTAGAGAGGTATATATAGTTGAGGGAGATTCGGCAATGTCGAGCTGTAAGCTTGCCAGAAATTCGGATTTTCAAGCGATAATTCCCGTCAGGGGAAAAACGCTCAACTGTATGAAAAGCTCATACGATAAAATATTCGCAAGCGATATAATCATTGATCTTCTAAAGGTAATCGGCTGCGGAGTAGAGGTGAAAGCCAAAAAATCGGGCGATCTTGCAACCTTTGACTATAACCTTCTCAAATGGAATAAAATCATAATATGTACCGATGCTGACGAGGACGGATTTCAGATAAGAACGCTCTTGCTCACGATGTTTTACCGCCTCTTGCCTACACTTATAGAAAAGGGCAAAATTTTTATTGCCGAATCTCCGCTTTTCGAAATATCCTGCGGCTCGGAAACCTATTTTGCGTATAACGAGCAGGAAAAGGCGGAAATACTTGAAAAGATAAACGGCAAAAAATACACGCTTCAGCGCTCAAAGGGACTTGGTGAAAACGAGCCTGATATGATGTGGCGAACGACAATGTGTCCTCAAACGAGGAGGCTTATAGCCGTAACTGCCGCCGATGCAGAGGCAACCGCCAAGATGTTTGACGTTCTTTTGGGAGACGCTCTTTCGGAGCGAAAGAAATTTATAACAGAATATGGGCATCTCTATATCAAGGATGCCGATATATAATGAAAGGTGAATTTGTATGGTAGCTTTAAAAAAATCAGCAAAATTTGAAGGTGTAAAGGGCCCGCTTCTTACTATAGTAATGG
>JAZSBB010000061.1:0-43670 GCA_045602185.1 Eubacteriales bacterium | reverse complement strand
CCGGTTTACCTTTGCCTCAAATCTCTTGAAGTCGTCCTCGGTCCACCAGTTGTTGATATTACCGTTCTCGTCGCACTTTGCACCGTTGGAGTCAAATGCGTGGGAGATCTCGTGGCCGATAACTGCGCCAATACCGCCGAGGTTCTCGCTCCTCGTCTGCGAGAGGGAGTAGAAGGGCGGCTGAAGGATAGCGGCAGGGAAGGTGATATCGTTCACGAACGGGCTGTAGCAGGCGTTGACCATGTGGCCGGGCATCGCCCAGTTCTCGGGCTCGGTCGGCTGATCGAGCTTGGAGTAGGAGTCAAGCTCTCTTATAGCCTTAAGTGAAAGCACTATGTCAAGGAGCGAGTCCTCTGCATTGAACACAAGCTTGTCGTAGATGGGGCGCGCCTTGTCGGGGTAGCCCATCTTCACACCCATGGTGGAGAGCTTGAGGATCGCCTTCTCCTTGGTCGCCTCGCCGAGGATGTCGTTGGTCTTGATCCTCTCCTTGTAGGTGTCGATGATCTGATATACGATCTCGGTGATGTCGCGCTTTGCTTCCTCACCGAAATACTTCTCGCCGTAGTAGATTCCCACAGGCTCGGAGAACATACCCGATGCGAGATTGTAGGCGAACTTCTCGATCGACTGCATCTTAGCTACGCCCGTGAGCGCACGCATATACATACCGCCCATGTCGCGAAGCTCCTCGGAGAGGTAGCTGCACGCGGAGAGCAGGCCGGTCACGTATGCCCAGTGCTTGTAGAGGGTGAGAGTCTCGGAGTTAAGCACGCTCGCAAATGCGCCGAAGTATCTCGGCTCGGTTACGACGACGGTGTCGGGCACGTGGCCGAACAGGTCGGTGAGAATCGCGTCCAAGTCGAGAGTAGAGAGCATCTCACGCACCTCGCCGACTGCCATCGGGTTATACATCTCGACGTACCTCGACCATTCCTCGCTCGTCTTTACGAGGCCGCCGAGGATCGCATCGAATGCGAGCGCATCGTTGACGTAGATCTCCTGATCCTCGGGGGAGAGGTCGGTCTGTGCCATTACCGTACGCGCCACGTTTGCCCAGAGGGCGAGGAGCTGCTCCTTCTGCGCCGCCATCTCGGGCTTGTAGTAGGACGCATCGGGAAGGATGACGCCTGCACCCTGAATGTAGACGAGGTTGCGCTTCGTGTTCTTCATATCTCCCTCAACGCCGATGTTGATCGGTGTGGGAATACCCGAGAGGGAGAGCCTCTTGTAAAGGCGGCTGAAGTCGCCAAGCTCCTTGACCTCGTCGAGCAGCGACAGCGCGCGGAGCGCGGGTGTGATACCGTGTGCGGCCTTTCTGTCGGCATCCTTCGCCAGCGCGTACAGCTCGCACGCACGCTGAAGGTATACGTTGGGGTAGGAGCTCGCCTCGGCCATAGCCGCGAACTCGTCCATCATTATCTTCTCAACAGCGTCGGAAAGCTCGGAAAAGCCGCCTGCGGCAGGCTTGTCGTCGGGGATAACAAGCTCGTCGAGCTTCTCCCTGTTGACGAAGGTGTAAAGATCGTCCTGAATTCTGATGTTTTCCATAATAATCTCCTGAAACTGGAATTGATTGACAGTAATAATTATACCACCTCCGTGCGTAAAAATCAATACATACGCGCAAGAAAAGGCAAAAAAGAGCAGCCCATAAAAATGGACTGCCCGTGTGTGTAAATACCTATTTTTGATACAATTTGCGTACACCCATAAAAAGTGCGTACGGTTTACCTCAAATGCGTACAATTAAACTCACCGATAAATTGGGATTTATCAAACACAAGGGAAAAGTGTATTCTCCTTTATAAATTAAACTTTTCTTGAATCATTTTGGCAACCACATCGGGCGGAAGTTTTGAATTATCAATTTTTATATAGTTATCAAACGGAATTTCACCATCAAAACTTTCAAGTCGATATTTGGCATCAGCGTTGATAAGTCTTTGGTTTGACGCTTCAATGTCCCTTTTTGATGCTTTGTTTTGTAAGCGGTTTTCGGTAATATTTCGTTTTAATCTAATTTCACGGGAAGCAACAAGTTCCACATAGTAAAACTCTGTATTGTAGGGTTCAAAAATGCTTTTCACATATTCAATGTAATCCCAATCCGCTTGTTGGTCGAAAGCCCACATATATGTAAAAATCATTCCGTAGCAATCTGACTTCGCAAATTCCTCAAAAACCACCTGACGAAGCCTGTTAATTGCTTTTCCATTATACTGACCAAAAATTTCTATTACGGGCTCGATAGTCATATGATTGTGAAACAACCTCAATCCCGTGAGTTTCATAAGCTCCTGCCCGACAGTCATTTTACCGACAGCGGCATTTCCTATCATAAATAATAATTTCATTATTAACCCCTTTTCTGCAATAAGGATGTGTGCAAAAAATTCTTATTTATCGGTTAAATTATACCACACTTTCGCAAATAAATCAAGGCAAATCCTTGTATATCATCAAAACGAAGTTTTGTATATCACCAAGGCGAAAGCCTTGTATATCATCATTGCGAAAGAGGATACAGCCTGCGGCTGATGATATACTCGCCTTGTCGAGATATACTCGGCAAGGCGGATGAGATACACGCTAAAGCGTGATGATATGCCATTGCTTTCGCAATGGATAAAAAAATTCGACAAGCCGAAACTTGTCGAATTTTTTTGGCAGGGGCGGAAGGACTTGAACCCACGACCCATGGTTTTGGAGACCAGTACTCTACCAACTGAGCTACACCCCTACAAACACTGGTATTATACTAGATTTTATGAGGTTTGTCAAGATGTTTGGAAAATATTTTCCCAAATATTTCTGAGAATTTCTTCCTTCAAAACGCCTTTTTGCATTTTCTCTTTGTTTATTTCCGCTTTTTCATTGCAAAAATTGCGTTTTCGGCTAATCGGCATTTTCACCTTTTACGTCTGTTCTCTTTTGGTCGTTTTCTATGGTTTTCATTATTTCGGACGGGGTTTTTCCCGTTCTTTTTTTGAATACCTTTGAAAAATAGGAATACTCTTTATATCCGCAGGCTATAGATATTTCCGCTATGCTGCCCGCCTTTTTCTCTATTAACTCGTTCGCATATTCAACACGCAGATTATTCAAATAGTTGTTAAAGCCTATTTTCATATTCTTTTTAAACAGAGAGGAAATGTACTTTTTCGTGTACGAAAAGCAATCGGCAAGTCTGCCGAGCGACATATCGCTCTCACGGTAATGATGCTCTACGTAATCTACTATGGCTTCAAAAAGATTGCCCGGGTTCTTCCTATATTCCGGCGTATCGGCATTATCAAAAAACGACAGCGTGTAAAACAAAACTCCCTCGGTAAGCATATTTGAATTTTGGGGCGTTATTCTGCGTATTGCGCTTTCAAACATCGTGCAAAGGTCGTGATATTCCGGATAATAGGGAGCTGAGGGCGTTATTTTGCACCTTGAAAGAAAAGCTGTCGCTCCCGTGCCCATAAACGTTATATATATGTATTCAAAATCCTCACCGCAGTCTATGTAATACGAATATGCCGGAAAGGAAAAGAAAATATCCCCTCTTTTTAGCTCGAAGGAAGATTCGCCTATTCGTAACACGGCGCTTCCCCTCGTTACTATATTAATAGCGTATATGGGATTGACAAACGGCTGGCTTAGTTTTGCACACTCGGTTTCGTAAACAAAACGCACCGTTTTTATGGAGGCGTCCTCATTTTTAGTTGGAATAAACCTACATATACTGTTGTTCATTTTACAGTCCCTTTCTTTTATTAAAATTATTATGAACGATTTGTCGGTAAAAGTCAAGCATAAAACGTAAATTTAATGTTTTTGGTGATTTTTTTCATATTAAACACGATTTTTTACATTTACTATCCGTGATTTTTTTGATAAACTAAGACTATAGAAGATTTATCTTCTAACGTTCATTTGAAGAAAGGAAATTTATTATGGAAAAGAAAGTAGTTAAGCTTGGTGTCGTTGGTCTCAAAAGAGGCGCTGCCGTTGCCGGCTTCTTAATCGGGGACGATAACGTTGTTATCCGCGCTGTTGCAGACGTTAATCCCGAAACGCTCCAAAAATGCAAAGAGGATTATGAGAAAAGAGGAGCAAAGGATTTCCTTTGCTTTAACTGTATTGAAGACCTGCTTAAGAGTGATGTAGACGCAGTATATATCGCAACCGATAAGCCCCTGCACACTCAGCATACTATTATGGCTCTTGAGGCAGGAAAGCACGTTATAAGCGAAATCCCCGCTATAGAAACCGTTGAGGAAGCAAAAATACTCCGTGACGCTGTAAAGGCGCACCCCGAGCTTAAATATATGACGGCTGAAAACTGCTTCTACTGGGCGTTTATCGAGGCTTGGAAGAAGATGCGTGAGGACGGAAAATTCGGTGATATTCTTTATGCGGAATCCGAATATCTGCACGCAACATACCCCGACAAAATCAAGCCCTACACAGATAATCACTGGCGTGGCTCGGAGCTTGCAATAACCTATCTTACTCATAACCTCGGTCCGCTCCTTTACATAATGGACGACTATTGCGTAAGCGTTTCCTGTATGGTTCCCGATGCCGCTAAATACGACCCCTACAAAACCGGTACGGAGAACGGAATTGCTATATTCCGCACCAAAAAGGGCGCAGTTATCCGTATATTTATAGGCTTTGGAATGTACGTTGGATTTGACCACAACTTTGCCCTTTACGGCACGAGAGGCTCTATTCTCACCGACAAAACCAAGCCGCTTGAGGTTGCTCACTCCTTCGCAAAGCTTTACGAAATTCCGAACACCTTTGAGACCGCATTTGAAATTCCCGTTACCTTCTCTCACACAAAAGAGACCGAGGGACACGGCGGCGCAGACATGCTTATGATGCGTGATTTCATTAGATGCATCGTTGAGGATACTCCTCCGCCAATTGACGTTGATATGGGTATCAGAATGTCTCTGCCCGGAATTATTGCAGTAGAGTCAGCTGAGCGTGGCGGCGAGCTTATTGAAATCCCGGATATCACCTAATTCGATTACACAGCCATTTTATAATGATATCACTCTCATCGGAGAAATTCAAAATATGAAATTTTTTACCTTTGAAAATGAAAATTTTAGGTTTACAGTAGGCGAAAACGCTGTTGCTGAGAGCCTTATTTACAAAAAAAGCGGCGAAGAGCTTCTTATGGCGGGAGAAAATATTTCGCTTTTCTCACTCACTCAGCTGAGGCCTTTCAACAACGAGGTTAAGCTCGCTTATATGAATAAGCGCACTACCTTTGAAGCAAATCATATAAGCGTTGACGGCAATAAAATTACCGTAGAGTTTGAAATAATACCCTGTAAGGCGCTCGTTACCGTTGACGTAAAGGACGAGTATATGACGTTTACGCTTACCGATTTCATATACGATGAAAAAGCGTACGAGGGGCTTACTATGGACACGCCGCCCGTAGAGGAATTCAGGCTATTGCAGCTTCCCATAAAGCCGAAAAAGAATTTTGGTCAGTGGATAAACGCTATGTGGGACGACACCGTAAGCTGCGCAGTTATTGCCGCAAACCCCGAGGCTATTATAGATTCTCAGCTTCGTAACGGCTATAGAATTCTTACGGCAGACGCACAAAAGAAGGTTCAGCTTATAGGCACCACCGCTGCGCTCGTGGTTAGCGGAGGCAAAGAAGATTTTCTTAACGTAATTGACAGATTTGAAAGAGACTTCAATCTTCCTCTCGGCGTTGAAAGCAGAAGAAATCCCATAATCAACCGTTCTATATACTGGACGTCAAATCTGACTCCCGACAACGTTGACGAGCATATTAAATATGCGAAAATGGGCGGTTTCTCCTGTATGCTGATACTCATAACGTACGATGCTACTATTGAGTATCCCGTAAGCAAGTATTTCCCCAACGGTTATGATGACGTACGTCCGGTTATCAAAAAAATCAAGGATGCGGGTATTACCCCGGGACTTCATTATCTGCATACGCACATAAGCTCATTTATGAAATATATCACTCCCGTAGCAGACCCGAGGCTCAACATAACCGATTACTTTACTCTCACCCGTCCCTTAGGCGTTGACGATGACAAGGTTTTCGTTGCAGAAAACCCAAAAAATGCACTGAAGCACGAAAAGCGCAGAGTTCTCAAATTCGGCGGAGAGCTTATGACCTACGAAGGCTTTTCAACGGAGCCTCCTTATCATTTTTACGGTGTGAAAAGAGGATTTTGGGACACTAACGTCACACCTCACGAATGCGGTATAATAGGCGGAAACCTCGACATAAGCGAATTCGGCGCCTGGAGCGTTTATATCAATCAGTACACCGATTTGCAGGACGAGGTTGCCGAGCATATCGCAAACATCTACGACTGCGGCTTCGAATTCTTTTACTTTGACGGCTCGGAGGGCACTAACGCTCCTTACGAATACCACGTTCCGAACGCTCAGTACAGAGTTATCAAGAAGCTCGGCTCGGCGCCTAAATTCTGCGAGGGTGCGGCAAAGGCGCATTTTGGCTGGCACATACTTAGCGGAGCAAACGCTTTTGACGTATTCAAGACTGACGAGTTCAAGGCTATGCTTGACAAGCACCCGCTTGCAGAGGCTCCGAATATGGCTGAGGATTTCACCCGTCTTAATTTCGGCTGGTGGGATTTCTATGAAGATACGAGACGTGACGTTTACGAATACGGTACAAGCCACGCACACGGCTGGGACTGCCCTGCTACAGTTTTCGGAAGACCCACGAAAATGAAAGCGCACGCAAGAATTGCCGATATTCTCGGCGTTATGAAGCGCTGGGAGGATGTCAGACGGGATAATCTTCTCTCAAAGGAACAAAAGGAGCTTATAAGAGTTCCCGGCAAGGAATACACGCTGTTCGTCAACGAGGAAGGAAAATACGAGCTTACACCCTATTTTGAGCTTACCGGCGTTGGCGGAGAAGGCTCCGGCATTTACGTATTTACTCTCGAAAGAGATAAAAAGAGCTATGCTCTTATCTGGCACAATACCGCTTCTGCGAAGCTTTCAATTCCAGTATCCCCTGCCGATGCGGTTTCCTACGAAACCGATTTCACAAAGGAGAAGCTTTCTATAGAGGAAAACGGTGATTCTATAGTTATTGACGTTTCCGATTCCGCATATCTTGCAACTAAGCTTTCCGTAGAGGAATTAAGAAGCGCACTCGCAAAGGCAAAAGTTGTTTAACCTCACTTAAATAAAGAAACGGTCCTAAAGCAAGCTGCTTCGGGGCCGTTTTAGTTATATTTTTTGATATGCAAGTCTTTCTTCACCGTTTTCAAGATAAATTGTTCCGCAATATTTGAAGCCTCGCTTAGTAAGCGCCTTCTGCATAGGAATATTATCACGGTGAGTATCGATTTTTAAATTCGGACAGATTTTAAAGCATTCGTTTATGCAAAAATCTATAATGCCCTGCCCCTGCCTTGCGACAGCTATACGGTGAATTACCGCATAGAGAGAATCGTTAAGCCAGCTTCCGTTATATATTTTTCGGTAGGTAGGGTCTTCTCCTACTCTGAACATAAAGACGGCGAGAATTTCTCCGTTTTCCTCAGCAACGTAGCCGACTCCGTTTTCCATATCCTCTATCGCTGTATCCTTATTCGGTTTTCCGTCTTTCCACTGCGTAGGATTTCCCGCTTTTATCATAAATTCTCTTGCGTTTTCGTATATTTTCGCAATCTTGGAAATATCCTTTTCCGTTGTTTTCCTTATTTTCATATGTTTTTACTCCGTTTTTGATATGAGCCATACAATCTGCATTCCAAAGATAAATGAAATTGGCAGGTCACTGTGCGTAAACGCAGCGATTTGTTTCTGGAATGTAATTGTGCCTTATTTCATAAAAGTATATCATAGAATTAACGTAATGTCAATTAGAAGGATATATTCGACTATACCGAATATGATATCAATTCGCTGCTAAGCAAAACGGGAATCTGCTGTGCGGGGAGGGATTTGCAAATAACGTGCCGCTTTCTATCTGCGGGGGGCGTTTTTCTCCGCACTGCGCAGGATACCGCCAAGGCGGTATGTGAACCCGATTCGCACTGCAGGCTTTGTTTATTCAAAGCAAAGCAGCTTACGAAGGCTTAAAATCTTACTGCGCAAATGGTGCGAGCGGGTTCAAGCGCTCCTAGACCAACAAAAGAGGCTCGACACTAAGTCGAGCCTCTTTTGTTGGTGCGGGAGACGGGAATTGAACCCGTACGGTAAAACCACACGCCCCTCAAACGTGCGCGTCTGCCAGTTCCGCCACTCCCGCAACGGCCTTTTTATTATACACGAAGAAAACGGTTTTGTCAAGTGGTTTTTTCAAAATTTATTAAAGAAATTTATAAAAGATTTTTTTAGTCCGAACAGCATTTTCGGCACTTCTGCTTTTTGGTACCGAATAGACCTTATTTTGTGTAAAATTCGTAAGAACTTTTGAATTTTCGTTGACTTTTTTCTACCTTTATGCTTTAATTGACTTGTATTCATTAAAAATAATAGTTTGGGAGAGCCTATATGAAAAATTTTATCTTTGAGAATAAAAATTTTCGTCTCACCGTAGGCGAAAACGCTATTACCGAAAGCCTTATCTATAAGAAAACCGGTGAAGAGCTGCTTATGAAAGAAAAGAATATTTCTCTTTTCTCGGTTACGCAGCTTCGTCCTTATAACAACGAGGTTAAGCTCGCTTATATGAATAAGCGAACCACCTTTGCGGCAAATCACATAAGCGTTGAGGAAAATAAGATTACCGTTGATTTTGAAATAATTCCCTATCAGGCGGTTGTTACCTTTGATATCAAGGACGATTACATAACCTTCACGCTCAGCGATTTTATCGTTCCCTACCATTTGTATGACGGTCTTTGTATGGACCTTCCGCCCGTTGAGCAGTTCCGCATTCTTCAGCTTCCCATAAAGCCGCGAAAGAATTTCGGTCAGTGGATAAACGCAATATGGGACGATGAGGCGTCTTGCGCAGTAATCGCAACCGCTCCCGAAGCCTTTATTGATTCCGAAAAAAGAGCCGATTACCGCATTCTTACGGCAGACGCACATAAGGAAATTCAGCTGAAGGGTACCTCTGCCGCACTTATCGTCAGCGGCGGTAAGGAAGATTTCTTGGACGCAGTTGACACATTTGAGCGTGATTTCAACCTTCCTCTCGGCGTTGAAAGCAGAAGGAATCCTATGATAAACCGTTCTATATATTCTGCCAGAGGAGCAAATCTTTCAACAATTGACGAGCATATTAATTATGCGAAAATGGGCGGCTTTTCCTGTATGCTTTTCTATTTTGACAATATGTGCGAGATAGATAACTCCTGCTACGGAACCTGCGGAAACTACGATTTTAACAAAAACTATCCAAACGGATACGAGGATTTAAGAGCTGTACTTAACAAGGTAAAGGAAGCAGGAATTACCCCGGGCATTCACTTTTTGCATACGCACATAGGTATGAACAGCAGATATATTACCCCCGTTGCAGACCATAGACTCAATCTCACAATGCATTTCACCCTTGCAAAGCCGCTTGGACTTTCCGATGACAAAATATACGTTGAGGAAAATCCCAAGAACGCAACGACCTATGATATGTGCCGTGTCCTTAAATTCGGCGGAGAGCTTATGTTCTACGAGGGCTATTCAACCGAATACCCCTATCATTTCTACGGTGTGAAAAGAGGACACTGGAAGACTAACGTCACGGAGCACCCGCTCGGCGAAATCGGCGGTCAGCTTGACGTTACCGAATATAGCGGTACCAGCGTTTACGTTAATCAGTATTCAAGCCTTCAGGACGAAATCGGAGATAAGCTTGCCGCTCTTTATAACTGCGGCTTTGAGTTCGTTTACTTTGACGGCTCGGAGGGCACTAATCCTCCCTTTGAATTCCACGTTCCGAACGCTCAGTACAAGGTACTGAAAAAATTCAATAAAATGCCCTTATTCTGCGAGGGCGCAGCGAAGGCGCATTTCTCTTGGCATTTCGTTTCGGGCGGAAACGCTTTTGATGCTTTCAGAACTAACGTGTTCAAGAAAATGATAGACACCTTCCCCTTCTCAGAGGCAGTGCATATGAAGCAGGATTTTACACGTCTTAATTTTGGCTGGTGGTCCTTCTTTTCCGATACTCAAAAGGACGTTTACGAATACGGAACCAGCCGTGCGCAATCCTGGAACTGCCCTATCACTATGTCGGGAAATCTTAAGGTAATAAAAAACCACCCCAGAGCTAAGGATATCCTTGAGGTAATGCGGCGCTGGGAGGACGTAAGAAAGAGAAACCTTCTTTCAGAAAAAGAGCTTGAAATGATAAGAGTTACCGGACAAGAGCATACCTTGCTTATAAACGAGGAGGGCGAATACGAGCTTACGCCTTACAGAGAGCTTGTCGGAGTTGGCGGCGAAGGCTCGGATATTTCCGTATTCACCTTAGAGAGAAAAGGAAAGAGCTATGCGGTTATCTGGCACAGAACCGGCGCAGCAAAGCTCAGCGTTCCTATCGGAAATGCAGTTTACGAAAGAGACCTCGGAAAAGAAAAACTTGATATCAAAAAAGGAAGCGGCAATATAACGATAGACGTTTCAGATGCGGCTTATCTCTCTACCGATTTGTCGGAAAACGAGCTGAGAGAGGCTCTTTTGAAGGCAAAAACACTATAATTGATATAACTTTGGCTTTTAAAAAACAAAAAGAGAGTGAGATTTTAGGCGATATCCGTTCAAAAAGCGTTTGGCTTTTAGGCGCATATCAAATTCCTTTAATCTCACTCTTTTCGTTATATAAATTAGCTCATTTTTATAAGGCGGATATAAAATTCAACCGCCCGCTTTACCGCATCTGTGGTAACCTTTTCGTTATTTCCGTGAACCGAGGCGTTCTCCTCCTTTGAAAGCGTGAGGGGCGAAAACCTATAAACCTTGTCGCATATCACTCCCCAGTGGCGAGAATCCGAGCAAGCAGTCATAAGATACGGAGAAACTATCGCCTCCTGCCAGGTATCGTTTACAGCTCTGCAAATCCTTTCCCAGCCCTCGCAATCGGTACGGGATATAACCGAGGGGTTCATTCCGTTTATCATACGTATCTCAACCTTTTCATCACCGACCGTTTCCTTGATACGCATAAGGACGCTTTCGGTTGTTTCACCCGGTAAAATACGGCTGTTAGATGCCATTTTTGCCTGAGGCGGAATGACGTTTATGCCCTTTGAGCCTTCCATTTGAGTAAAGGCGAGGGTTGTTCTGGCTATAGCGTTTATCTGACCGCCGGATTTTCTCGTTATAAGGTTAAGGACGGGAGAAAAGCACCAGAGATTAGCAAAAATCATACGGTACACGAAGGTGGAGTGCCTGCCGAGTGTGTCAAACATCTTTTTGGTCGGGTCAGTCAGGGTGAATTTGAACGGACGCTTACCAAGCTTTACACAAGCCAAAGAAAGCCTATCTATAGGTGTTTTCGGCAGGGGTGCTGAGGAATGGCCTCCGCCACCGCTGACGGAATACTCAACGTTTATCATTCCCTTTTCGGCTATGCCGACTACTGCGCAGGGAGCTTTTACACCCGGGAAAACGTCCTTGACAACGGCTCCGCCCTCATCAAGAACCATACCCGGAACAATGCCTCTTTCCTCAAAAACGGCTACTATAGACGGTGCTCCGTTTCCGTTTACCTCCTCGTTTCCGCCAAAGGCAAAATAAACGTCCTTTTCGGGAACGAAGCCCTCGCTGATAAGCTGCTCTGCCGCACAAAGAATTGCGTTCAGAGAGCCTTTCGTATCAATAACGCCTCTGCCCCATATAACGCCGTTCTCGACTATTCCCTCGAAGGCAGGCTTATCCCAAAGCTCGTCAACAGTGCTTACTACGTCAAAATGCGCCATAAGTACGGTCGGAGAATCAGAGGACTTACCCTTCCATTTAAAGAGCATAGCTCTTTCGTTTACGTTTTCAAGCGTACAGACCTTGTAAACGAGGGGAAAAAGCTCTGAAAGTAGGCTTTTAAACTTATCAAATTCCGCCTCATCGTCTAACGTGCGGTCGATATGCGATACGGTTTTGCAGCGTATCATTTTTGAAAGAGTGAAAACGGCTCTTTCTCCGTCATAAATAACCGCCTCGATTTCCCGTGGCTCTGCTGCCTTGGGAGAAAAGCGAAGAGTTCTTATGAGTACTACCAGTAAAAAAAGAATAAAAAGCGCAGCAAAGGAAAGTCCGATTATTAAGCCGGGCATATCAAATTATACCTCTCTTATAAAGAACTCTGGACACTGCAAGAGTAAACACTACGCCAACCGGTACCATAATACCCACAGTCGAGGTGTTTATTGCCGGAACGAATACGAAAAGCACAAGCATAAGCACGATAGGCGCTATCGCTATCTTCCAGTTTTTCGAAATAAACACGACTCCGAGCGCGCCGAACAATGCGGGGAGCATCTGGTCAAACGCGGGAATAAGGGCGGGATTTTCAAGAACCGGCGAAAGCGGAATTATCAGTATAACTCCGAGAATAATTACAAGTGTGGTTACGATTGACGAAACGGCGATAGCAATAGTGGAAACTATTTCGCCCTCCTCCGTTTTCGGATTAACTTCGGCGCTTTCAAGCGCACTGAGAGCGCACGGAAGCTTTAGATTGGATATATTACCCGTTACAAAGGAAAGATACGAGCCGCCTGCGCCAAGCATAGGAATAAAGGTTATGGTTTCTACCACTCCGACCGCCCAGTACATAGGAGCTGTCGCTATAAGTCCCTTTCCTACTGCCGCCCAGTCGGGCATAGCCTGGAATATTGCTCCGATAATTACGGGAAACATTATCAAAAGCCCCATAACGCAAAGGTTCCATATTCTTCCGTCTCTGTGAACGGAATCTATATAGGTGTATTCGTTTTTATTTTCGTTTGTCATTTTATCTCACCTCCAAGAAGCGCCGTAAGCGGAATTGCAGCAACCATACCGAGAACCATAGATATCGGAAGCGCATAATCGTTAAGCCATTTCCAGCCCAGCTTTTTCATAAGAAGTCCGCACACACACATAAGCGCTGCGCTGACCGCCATTACGCATACGGGTACAAGTCCTGAGGTTGAATCAAAAAATTTCGATACAGTTTCTCCGTATTCGTTCGTTCCTGTCGTTTCATAGACTCCGTTATCAGAAAGCCAGAGTCTGCCAACGTCCGAAAAGACGTATCCGACAAACGCTGATATCATACCGATAAAGAGTGCGCTTTGGAGAATATCCGACCATTTTTTATCACGCTTTTCAAAGCTGACAAGCCCCTTTTGCATTTTTTTGGCGATAAGAGGAACGAGCCAGATACCAACCATTATGGAAACCGTCATAACTATTGAAACGGTAACGTATTCGGAAGCCGTCATAGAATTGGAAAGCTCGGCAAGTGTTTTTCCCATACCCGAGGCTGCGTTTGCCGCCGCTATTGCCTCGTAAGACAGAGAGCCTACTACCGAGAGGCGAAGCCAAGGAAGCGCATAACCGAGAGATTTTGACAAGGCGACTATAGTAATTACTATAGACACCGCCGGAGCAACGGTAAATATTGCCGAGGAAACGATAGTTTTCTTTACTTTCGCCATATCCATACCGATTTTATTTGCCCTGCGGTAAGCTTTCATAAGAAAATATACCGACTGGGCCAGAACCACAAGAATTATGACGCCCACGATTACAAAAATTATTGGGTGATTTTTACTGAATTCCATAAATCCTCCTTATCTCAATTGTGAAACAGCTTTTTCGTTTGATATTTCGGTTCGACCGTTAGATTTACACCAAGCTTACGGAAAATATCCGTATCAACCTGTGAGAGAATTACCGTAGAATGAATTTCCGCATAACGAAGCATCGGGAGCGCATCTATCGCCTTCTTCGCAAGGGGACTCTTTGCCGCAGAAACAGCCAGAGCAATCAATACCTCGTCAGTATGCAATCTGGGATTGTGGTTTCCGAGATTTTGAGTTTTAAGAATTTGTATCGGGGCAAGTATTTCGGGAGATATTATATCCGTTCCGTCATCTATTCCCGCTATAGCCTTGAGTGCGTTAAGGAGCGCTGCGCTTGAGGCTCCCAGCAAAGAAGAGGTTTTTCCGGTTACTATTCTGCCGTCATTAAGCTCTATAGCAACGGCCGGCGCTCCGTCCGTTTCGAGAGATTTGCTGAGCGCAGGTCTTACGCAGCCCCTCTCCTCCTCGGCAATTATTCCGAGCTTTTGCATAAGAAGCTCTATTTTATGAACCTCAATGTCGCTTCCGTTACCCTTTCTTCTGTTGCAAAGCGCTGTATAGTAACGGCGGATTATTTCGCCCCTTGCCGCCTTGCACACCGCCTCGTCATCGTATATACAGAAGCCTGCCATATTTACACCCATATCGGTGGGAGATTTATACGGGCACTCTCCAAGTATTCCTGCAAGCATAGCCCGAAGCACTGGGAAAACCTCCACGTCCCTATTGTAATTTACCGTAGTTATGCCGTAGGCTTCAAGGTGAAACGGGTCAATCATATTAACGTCCGCAAGGTCTGCCGTTGCTGCCTCGTACGCAAGATTAACCGGGTGCGAGAGAGGAATATTCCATATCGGGAAGGTTTCAAACTTTGCATATCCCGATTTTATTCCCCGTTTGCTTTCGTGGTATATCTGCGATAGGCAGGTTGCCATTTTTCCCGAGCCCGGGCCGGGCGCAGTTACAACAACGAGCGAACGGCTTGTCTCTGCATACTCGTTTTTACCAAAGCCCTCCTCGGAAACAATGTAAGGAATGTTATGGGGATAGCCTTCTATCGAATAATGCTTATACACTTTTATGCCGAGATTTTCAAGCTTGGTTTTAAATGCGTCAGCCGCAGAATTATGCTTATAGCGAGACATAACGACCGAGCCTACGTAAAGTCCGTAGCCCCTGAAGGCGTCAATAAGCCTCAGCACGTCTACGTCATAGGTTATTCCAAGGTCGCCTCTGACCTTGTTTTTCTCAATATCCTCTGTGTTTATCGATATTATTATTTCAGCCACGTCCGCAAGCTCGATAAGCATTTTTATCTTACTGTCGGGCGCAAATCCCGGCAATACTCGCGATGCGTGAAAATCGTCAAAAAGCTTTCCTCCGAATTCAAGGTACAGCTTTTCTCCGAACATCGATATTCTTTCCTTTATCTTCTGCGACTGCAGCTTTAAGTACTTCTCGTTGTCAAAGCCTTTCTTAAACATATATTTTCCCCTATGTAGTATTTAAACTGAAATAATACATATATTTTAGCACATAGATACGGCTTTTGCAATAGGTAAAAATATTTTAGATTTGAATTATGTGCAGAATTTTATACCGCTTTTTTCGGTATTTTCAATAAAAAAGGGATTGTTTATAAAAAAAGTATTGTATTTGACACAGTTTGGTGATAAAATGATAATAATACTCTTGCTTGGCGTTTGCGAGCAATAAAGGAGATTCTATGAATTATAATTACGGGTTCGATGACGGACAAAGCGGATTTGATTTGTACCGTTCCTCTATAAAAGCCTCGGCTAAAAAAATCTTTTCAAGATTTCACCTGTCGCTTTTTCTTATGCTTATTGTTTCATATGCGGTAACCTTCGCTATCGAGGCCGTTATAGTTATTTGTTTTGCCGACAGATACAATGAGATTTTTTCGAACGTATATTTTGTGTCCATTATCAGTGTTTTGCCTATGTACGCCGTTGGGCTTCCCACACTATTTCTAATCGTTAGAAAAATGCCGAAAAAGACTTTAGAGAAATCAAAAATCCCTTTCAGCGAATTTATTATACTTTTCGCCATAGCAGAGGCGCTTATGCTCATAGGAAGCACGATAGGAAACACGTTTAACGGTATTTTCGAGGTTTTTTTGAAAAAAGAGATAACTGACGGTACCTCCGAGCTTATAGAAAATATGCCTATATGGCTTATGATAATTATAGTCGTTATTATCGGCCCGCTCGTTGAGGAATTTATTTTCAGAAAGCTTATGATTGACCGCCTTTCAAGGTGCGGCAGTATCCTAGCAATTACGGTTTCAGCTATCGCTTTCGGTCTTTTCCACGGAAATTTCTATCAGTTCTTTTACGCCGCCCTGCTCGGCTGGCTTCTTGGATACGTTTACGTAAGAAGCGGAAAGTGGGTATATTCCTTTATTATGCACGCAATAATCAATTTCTTCGGCTCGGTTGCTGTGCTTCCCATTATGAAAATGTCAGAGGAGCTTCTTACCTATTCCGAGGCGCTTTTGAACGGAGAATCTATAGATATGAAGCGCTATATGATTTGCTCAATGGCCGTCAGCAGTTATTCGATAATTCAGTACGCAGTTGCCGTTGCGGGTATTATAATGCTTGTTCTGGCTTTCAGAAAAAAGCGTCTTCGCATAAAATCAAGTCCTCAAATACACATACCTAGGGAAGATATTTTTTCGGTTGTGTTTTTGAACGTGGGTACTATTCTTTTTGTAGGATTCTCTATTCTGGTTTTCGGATTCAGTATAATTTCCGGCATAATATAACGTTTGGAGCAAAAAAATGAAAAGCAACGACACGATTTATACCCTTACAACCGAGTTTTCCGAGAATATGGACAAAAGCTGCCCTTGGAACGTATATCCAAGACCTCAGCTAAAGCGGGATTCGTTTTTATGCCTCAACGGTCTTTGGGATTTTACCATATCTGACGGTCACGAAATACCAAAAAATTTTAATCAAAAAATTCTCGTTCCCTTCCCGCCCGAAAGCGAGCTTTCCGGTATTAATAAAGGAATTGATAAGCACGAAACGCTTTACTACAGAAGAACATTTTCAGTTCCGGACGGATTTATCAAGGACAGGCTTCTTTTGCGCTTCGGCGCAGTCGACCGCTTTGCAAGGCTTTACGTAAACAACGTGGAAATGGGCGTTCACTCCTGCGGTTATACTCCGTTTTTTGCCGATATTACTGACGTTATACAGGACGGAGAAAACGAAATACTGCTTGAGGTTAAGGACGGAACCTCCCACCTTTACCCATACGGAAAGCAAAAGAAAAAAAGGGGCGGAATGTGGTACACTGAGGTTAGCGGAATCTGGCAAACCGTTTGGCTTGAGAGCGTTCCCGATGGGTATATTGAAAACGTAAAAATAACCCCCTCTCTCACCAGCGCAAAAATCGAAGTTTTCACAAAAAAGAAATGCAAAAGCTTAACCCTCATCGACACAGGAGAGGTTTTTTGCTTTGACGGAAACGAAATCACGGTTTCACCAAAAAACCCTCAAAACTGGACTCCGGAATCCCCGTATCTTTATAGAGCCGTAATAGAAACGGAAAACGACTCAGTAGAAACCTATTTTGCCCTCAGAACCGTAACTGCCGAGAGAGTTGGAAAAAACACAAGACTTTGTCTTAACGGAAAGCCTTATCTTTTCAACGGACTTCTTGACCAAGGCTACTTTCCTGACGGTATTTTTCTCCCCGCAACCGAAAAGGGCTACGAGAAGGACATTTTGTTTGCAAAATCGCTCGGCTTTAACACGCTGAGAAAGCATATCAAGCTTGAACCGCCGATATTCTATTATCTGTGCGATAAGCTGGGAATTGCGGTTTTTCAGGATATGGTAAATAACGGAAAGTATTCCTTCATAAGAGATACCGCTCTGCCCACTCTGTTTATGAAAAGAAAGAATGACACCCGTTCGCATAAAAGCATAACCGGCAGAGAGGCGTTTTTGCGCTGCGCAAAGGAAACGGTGAATGCCCTTTACAACTATCCTTCGGTAGTATATTACACCTTATTTAACGAGGGGTGGGGACAGTTCGAAGCAGACGGTGCGTACGCTCTTATAAAATCTATGGATTCAACGAGAATAATAGACGCTACGTCCGGTTGGTTTTGGCGCTCGGACAGTGACGTTTTTTCACATCATATTTATTTCAAGAGACCAAGGCCAAAGCAAAACGGAATCCGACCGCTTGTTCTTAGCGAATTCGGGGGATTTTCGTATAGGGTTGAGGGCCATCTTTACGGCGAGAAAAATTACGGATATTCGACCTGTAAAACCGCCGAGGAATTTGAAAATAAGGTTCTCAAGCTGTATTCCGATGACGTTATGCCACTAGTCAAAAACGGCATTTCTGCCCTGATTTATACTCAACTTTCTGATATTGAGGACGAAACGAACGGTTTTATAACCTATGACAGAAGGGTATCTAAAATAAGCGCTGAAAAAATGCGCTCCATAGCCGAGCTTATGTATCAAAAATCAAGTGGCGGGGAGAGTGACGGAGAGTGAAGCTTTTTATTATTTCCGACATACACGGAGACATAGAGTGCCTTAAAAAAGCTATAGAAAAATTTGACGAAGAAGGCGCTGACCGCATAGTTATTCTCGGAGATATTCTTTATCACGGGCCGAGAAACGACATTCCAAAAGAGTACAATCCGAAAGAGGTTATATCCCTCTTATCGCAGTTCAAGAACAAGATAATCGCCGTTAGAGGAAATTGCGACACCGAGGTTGACCAAACGGTTTTACCCTTCCCGATTCTTTCGGATTACTCATACGTTCTCATAGACGGTCTTACGATTATGGCTACCCACGGACATAAGTATTCTCCTGAAAATCCGCCTCCGCTTTCAGAGGGAGCAATTCTTCTTGGCGGACACACGCACGTTCTAAAAGCAGAGCCGTTCGGAAACGGAAATTTTTATATAAATCCCGGCTCAATTTCTCTGCCTAAGGAAAACAATCCGAAAACCTATATTATATACGAGGACAAACGTTTTACAATAAAGACGCTTGACGGAGTCACAGTAAAAGAAAAACATTTCTGATTATGTCAACACCTCGCTTTTTTCCGCATAGTATTAAAGGAGAAAAGCGAGGTGTTTTTTTATGAGTTTAGCTTATTATAACGGTAAATTTTCTTCACCCGAAGAGGTCAGCGTTTCCCTTTGCGACAGAGCAATATTTTTCGGTGACGGCATATACGAGGTTATGCTGGCAAGAAACAAAAAAACCTATCTTCCAAAGATGCATTTTGATAGATTTTATAAGAATTTGAAGCTTCTCGGAATTAACTTTGATATGACGGCAGATGAGCTTTCAAGCTTAATTTCAAAAATGCTGGTAATGGCAAACGAGGACGTAGCTCTCGTTTATTTTCAGGCTACGAAATTTTCAAAATCAAGGACGCACGTATGCCCTCCGTCAGACAAATACAATCTTTTAATAACGGTTACTCCGCAACCGCTTCCGTCCCCGAAAAAGAAGCTGAGGCTTCTTACGTATCCCGACCTGAGATATTATTATTGCAACGTAAAAACCCTTAACCTTCTGCCCTCGGTTATAGCCTCCGAATACGCAAGCAGAAACGGCGCTGACGAAGCAGTTCTTTGCAGAGGAAAAACAGTTACCGAATGCGCCCATTCAAATGTATTCACGGTTATGGACGGAATTCTTTACACACACCCGAAATGCGAGCTTATATTGCCCGGAATTTCAAGAGAAAGACTGCTTATGATAGCAAAATCGCTGGGTATCCCCTACCGTGAGGAAGCTTTTGAAAAAAACGACCTTTACGAAGCAGACGAAATAATAGTTACCAGCTCAACAAAGCTCGCTCAGCTCGCCGAAAGCATAGACGGCTTTAATCTCAAAGGCGAAAAAAGTGAAATCGGAAGGCTTTTATGTAACGCTATATATAACGATTTTATCGAAAATACCGATTAGGAGAGCGCTTTTTCGTTCAACATCGATAAAGTTCGTCAGTTTGTACCGTGTTTTGTTAAAAATTTATCAAGAAGGTATTGATTTTTAGTTTCATTAGTGGTATAATGTTAAACAGATGTAATGTGCGCATACGCACATACAAAATAAAAGGAGGATACAAATAATGCTGAAAAAACTCTCCAGTATTCCCTTCTGTTCCACCAAGGAGCAGGACGAGAAGCTGAATGCTGTTATCAGCGAACACAAGCATGACAAAAGTCTTCTTATGGCTGTTATGCAAAAGGCACAGGACATTTACGGCTATCTGCCCATTGAGGTTCAGAACAGAATAGCCGAGGGAATGGAGGTTCCGCTTGAAAAGGTTTACGGCGTTGCAACCTTCTACGCTCAGTTCTCCCTCTCACCCAAAGGCGAATATCACATTTCGGTTTGCCTTGGCACTGCGTGCTACGTTAAGGGCTCAGGCGATATCTACAACAAGCTCCAGGAAATTCTCGGTATCGGTACTGACGAATGTACTCCCGACAGAAAGTTCTCGCTTACCGCCTGCCGTTGCATAGGCGCTTGCGGACTTGCTCCCGTTCTTACGGTTAACGAGGAAGTTTACGGCCGTCTCAGCGTTGATGACGTTCCCGGAATTATCGAAAAGTACAAAGCTTAATTTGATTTAAAGGATGTAACCTATGAAAATCAGTACCGTGAAGCAGCTCCTTGACGCAGAGGTTCTCTGCTGCGAGGAAAACATTGAAAAGCACGTTTATTCTGCTTGTGGCTGCGACCTTATGAGCGATGTTCTCGCTTTCGTAAAGGATCAGGCGGTTTTACTTACGGGTCTTATCAACCCGCAGGTTATCCGCACCGCTGTTATGATGGATATGGTTTGTATCATTTTTGTTCGCTCAAAGGCTCCCACCGAAGAAATGCTCAGACTCGCAGAGGAAAGCGGAATAGTTATTCTTTCCACTAAAAAGAGGCTCTACGAGGCTTGCGGTTTGCTTTATGCAAACGGATTGGTAGGAACGAAGCATGAGTGAGCCGATAGTTTTTAGATTTGAGGTAGACGGCGAGGATTTCACCTCGGCAGGTCAGGCTTCCGTACAGGTAAAGAAAAACCTCAGACAGCTCGGAATTTCGCCAGAGGTTATCAGGCGAGTTTCAATCGCTATGTACGAGGGTGAAATCAATATGGTCATACACGCAGGCGGCGGCGTTGCCGAGGTTTGCGTTACGGAAAACCTGATAGAAATAATCCTTGAGGACAAGGGCCCCGGTATCGAAGATATCGAAAAGGCTATGCAGGAGGGTTATTCAACCGCAAGTGAAACTATACGCTCCTTGGGCTTTGGAGCAGGTATGGGGCTTCCGAATATGAAGCGCTATACCGATGAAATGCAAATATTCTCAACAGTTGGCGTTGGTACCAAGATAGTAATGAAGGTGTATAATCAGGTGACGGATAATGCATAAATACGAACACTCTGTTTTGCTTGACCGTGACAAGTGCGCCGGTTGCACCACTTGCTTAAAGCACTGCCCCACCGAAGCTATTAGAATAAGGGACGGTCACGCCGTTATAAACACGGACAGATGCATCGACTGCGGCGAGTGCATACGGGTTTGTCCCCATAAAGCCAAAAAGGCGGTTTGCGGTAAGCTTTCCGATATGGACCGCTTTAAATGGAAAATTGCGCTTCCCGCACCCACTCTTTACGGTCAATTTGATAATCTTGACGATATTGACTACGTTTTGAACGGTCTTTTGAAAATAGGCTTTGATGACGTTTTTGAGGTCAGTAAGGCTGCCGAGCTGGTTACGGCTTACACCCGTCTTTATCTAAAAACTGACGGTGTTGCAAAGCCTGCTATAAGCTCCGCCTGCCCCGTAGTTGTAAGGCTGATTTCACTGAGGTTTCCTTCTCTTGCCGACCATATTATACATATGCTTCCTCCGATGGAGGTTGCGGCAAGACTTGCAAAGGAAAGAGCAATGAAAAACCACCCCGAGCTTTCGGAGGACGAAATAGGCGTTTGCTTTATTTCACCCTGCCCCGCAAAAGCGAGCTACGTTAAGGGCGGTTTCGGTTCTTACAAGAGCGCAGTGGACGAGGTTATTTCCATTAGTGACGTTTATTTCCTTCTTATTAGTAAAATGAGCAGAGATACGAACCTTATTCCTCTTTCGGAATCCGGAGTAATAGGAATAGGCTGGGCTCGCTCCGGCGGCGAGGCTACCGCAATATTCAATTCGGACTACCTTGCGGCAGACGGAATAGACAACGTTATTCACGTTCTTGACCAGATAGAAAACGGCAACATCCCGCCGCTTGAATTTATCGAGCTGAACGCTTGTACCGGCGGCTGTGTCGGCGGTGTTCTTACGATACAAAATCCTTTTATCGCAAAAGCAAGACTTCAAACCCTGAGAAGATATCAGCCCGTATCAAGAAATCAGCTTTCCAAGGAAGAATCAATGTATATTCCGGAGCAATATCTCTTTGAAGACCTTCCGGTGTATGCACCGATTTCACGCCTTGGCGACAGTATTGCCGAATCAATGAGAATGATGGCTGATATCCAGAAGCTCAAATCCGAGCTTCCCGGAATAGACTGCGGCGCTTGCGGCGCTCCCAATTGCAGAGCGTTTGCCGAGGACGTTGTCAAAAAGCTTGCGGAATGCGGAGATTGCCCGCTAAAGCGTTTCAAAAACAAAAAGGAGAGCTAAAATGACCGTTTCTGAGCTTATTTCAAAATGCGGCTTCGGCGCAAAGGCGCTCCCCTCTCCCGACAGAGATGTTTCGGGTTGCTATATCGGTGACCTTCTCAGCTGGGTTATGGGACGGGCAAAGGCTGACGATGCCTGGATAACGATAATGTCAAATCAAAACGTTATCGCCGTTGCTTCTCTTGCTGACGTTGCTTGCGTTATAACGGCTGAGGGGGTAGTTCCCGACAGTGAGCTTATTAGGCTAGCTGAAGAAAAGGGGGTAAATATTCTTACCTCGGAGCTTCCCTTATACGAAACGGCAAAAAAGCTTTTTCTTCTGAAATGAATAAGTATTATTACGACCTTCACGTTCATTCCTGCCTATCACCCTGCGCAGATGACGATAACACTCCGAACAACATCGCAGGTATGGCGGCTCTTTCGGGAATCAATATTCTTGCTCTGACCGACCATAATACCACGAAAAACTGCCCTGCTTTCTTTGCTGCGGCGAAGAAATACGGTATAATCCCGGTTGCGGGAATGGAGCTGACGACATCTGAGGATATTCACGTGATATGCCTCTTCGAAAAGCTTTCTGACGCTATGGCTTTCGGAGAAGAAATAGAGAGGCACCGCACAGTTATAAAGAATAGGCCCGATATTTTCGGAAATCAGCTTATACTTGACGCTCTTGATAACGTTATCGGCACCGAGGAAAATCTGCTTTCTTTTGCTACCGATATTTCCGTTGAAGATGCACCTCGGATTGTTGACGCCTTTTTCGGCGTTTGCTATCCCGCTCATATTGACAGAGAGGCTAACGGAATTATTTCCGTTTTAGGTACGCTTCCCGACTCTCCGAAATTTTGCGCCGTCGAGTTTCATAACGGACAAAAAATTGCGGAGTATTCCGAGAAATATCAAATAGCGGACAAACTGAAGATTATATCCTCCGATGCTCATTATCTGACCGATATACGAGATAAGGAAAGCTTTTTTGAGCTTGAAGACGAGCCGTATAGCTCGGATTTCGTAAGGCATCAGCTTTTTCTTACCTTAAAAGGAGAAATATGAAGGAATTATCCCTTAATATACTTGACATAGCGGAAAATTCGGTTAAAGCGGGAGCTTCTTTGATAAAAATTCTGCTTTTCGAGGACGAGTCGGCTCTCAAAATTTCTATTGAGGATAACGGCTGCGGTATGACGCCCGAAATACTTAATTCGGTTACAAATCCTTTTTATACCACAAGGACTACGAGAAACGTAGGACTTGGAATACCGCTTTTTAAAATGTCGGCTGAGCAAACCGGCGGCGATTTTCACATCAGCTCTAAGGTAGATGACGGAAAATCCGATGACCACGGTACGCTTGTCACCGCATCATACGATAAAAAGCATCTTGATTTTACGCCCCTTGGGGACGTTGTTTCAACAGTTACGACTCTTATACAGGGTCACCCCGACAGAGATTTTCTGTTTGTACACAAAATTAACGCCCTAGAGGTTAGCCTCGATACGAGAGAGCTTCGTGCTATTCTCGACCCGGTTCCCCTCTCGGAGCACGAGGTTCTTTTGTGGATAGACGGAAGCCTTCGGGAGCAATACGATGAAATTAATAAAGCTTAAAATAAGAAATAAAAATAAAGTGTTTTCAGAGAAAGGAACAGAAAATGAAATCTTTGGCTGAATTGCAAGCAATTAAAGACAAGATGAAGAACAAGGTCATCTTGCGCGAAGGCACTAATGAGGTTCGTGTTGTCGTTGGTATGGCTACCTGCGGTATCGCAGCAGGCGCACGTCCCGTTCTTACCGCTTTCGTTGAGGCAGTAAACGCAGAAGGTCTTTCGGACAAGGTTACCGTTACGCAGACCGGATGCATAGGTATCTGCCAGTTTGAGCCTGTTGTTGAGATTTACGAGGCAGGCAACAAGAAAACAACCTACGTTAAAATGACTGCCGAAAAGGCAAAAACGGTTGTTGAAAAACATCTCAAGGGCGGCAACGTGGTTTCCGAATTCACGATTGCGTCCGCTGAGTAATGGAGGTATAAAATATGATTCGTGCACATGTACTCGTTTGCGGCGGTACCGGCTGTACTTCTTCCGGAAGTAACGGCATTCAGGAAGCTTTCCGTGAGAATATTGCTGCTTTCGGTCTTGAAGAAGAGATTAAGCTCGTTCAGACCGGTTGCTTCGGTCTTTGCGCTCTCGGTCCTGTCGTTATAGTTTATCCTGACGGAACCTTCTATAGCAGAGTTGCTCCCGAGGACGTTAAGGAGATTGTTGAAGAGCATCTTCTCAAGGGTAGAGTCGTTTCCAGACTCGTTTACAGCGACACCGGCAATAAGAAGGTTGACGAAAAGGTTAAGGAAACCGTTTCTCTCGGTGAAACCGCTTTCTATAAGTCGCAGAACCGTATAGTTCTCCGTAACTGCGGCGTTATCAACCCTGACGATATCAACGAATATATTGCTATGGACGGCTACGCTGCTCTCGGCAAGGTTCTTACCGAAATGACTCCCGAGGACGTTATCAAGGTAGTTTCCGATTCAGGACTCAGAGGAAGAGGAGGCGGAGGCTTCCCCACCGGTCGTAAATGGGCGCTTACCGCTCCCAACAAGGCTCCTCAGAAATACGTTGTTTGTAATGCTGACGAGGGCGACCCCGGAGCATTTATGGACCGTTCCATTCTTGAGGGCGACCCCCACTCCGTTATTGAGGCTATGACTATCTGCGGTTACGCTATAGGTGCAACCCAGGGCTACGTTTACGTCCGTGCGGAATATCCTATCGCAGTTAACAGACACCAGAAGGCTATTGACGATGCAAGAGCTATGGGCCTTCTCGGCAAAAACATTTTCGATTCCGGCTTTGATTTCGACCTTGATATCAGACTTGGTGCAGGCGCATTCGTTTGCGGTGAGGAAACCGCTCTTATGACGTCTATCGAAGGTAACAGAGGCGAACCCCGCCCCCGTCCTCCGTATCCCGCAGTTAAAGGTCTTTACAACTCTCCGACAGTTGAAAACAACGTTGAAACCTTCGCAAATATTCCTCAGATAATACTTAAGGGCGCAGACTGGTTCGCTTCTATGGGTACCGAAAGGTCAAAGGGAACCAAGGTATTCGCTCTCGGCGGAAAAATCCAGAATACCGGTCTTCTTGAAATTCCTATGGGTACTACCCTTCGCCACATCATATACGATATCGGCGGCGGTATTCCCAACGGCAAGAAATTCAAGGCTGCTCAGACCGGAGGTCCTTCCGGCGGTTGTATCCCCGCAAGTCTTATCGATACTGAGGTTGACTACGATAACCTCGTAGCTATCGGCTGTATGATGGGCTCGGGCGGTCTTATCGTTATGGACGAGGATACCTGTATGGTTGATATGGCTAAGTTCTTCCTTGATTTCACCGTTGAGGAATCCTGCGGAAAATGTACGCCCTGCCGTGTAGGCACAAGAAGACTTCTTGAAATGCTTGACAAAATAACCGAGGGCAAGGGCACTCTTGAGGACATAGACAAGCTTGAGGAGCTTTGTAATTACATTAAGCAAAATTCCCTCTGCGGTCTTGGTCAGACAGCTCCCAACCCCGTTCTTGCTACTCTTAAGTTCTTCAGAGAAGAATACGTCGCTCACGTTGTGGACAAGAAATGCCCCGCCGGCGTATGTAAGAGCCTTCTCAACTTTAATATTGATAAGGATAAGTGTATCGGCTGCGGCAAGTGCGCTAAGAACTGCCCTGTTGACGCTATCCAGAAAACCGATTACGTGGCTCCCGGACACAAGCTTCCCTCTTACGCTATCGACACCGCAAAATGTATTAAATGCGGCGCTTGTATGGCTGGCTGTAAGTTCGGTGCTATTTCCAAGAATTAATGAAAGGAGTACGCTGATATGGAAATGTTAAACGTAAAAGTTAACGGTATCGCAGTAAGCGTGCCCAAGGGCGCAACTATTTTAGAGGCTGCCCGCAAAGCAGGTGTAGAAATTCCTACCCTCTGCTATATGAAAGAAAAAAATGAAATAGGTGCTTGCCGTATATGCGTTGTTGAAGCAACCGGCGCACGCGGTCTTGTTACCGCTTGCGTTTATCCAGTTACCGAGGGTATGGAAATCAGCACCAACACTCCCAAGGTAAGAGCTGCAAGAAAAACGACTCTTGAGCTTATCCTCTCCACTCACGACAAAAACTGCCTCTCCTGCTCCCGTTCTACGAACTGCGAGCTTCAGAAGCTTTGCCTTGAGTACGGAGTTGATTCCAATGCGTTTGACGGCTTCAAGCCCGTATATGAGCTTGACTACTCTACCCCTCACCTCGTAAGAGATAACAACAAGTGTATCCTTTGCCGCAGATGCGTTGCAGTTTGTAACGAACAGCACGTTGCGGTTATCGGAGCTAACAACAGAGGTATTGACACCTGCATCGGTCAGGCGTTCGACCTTCCCCTTTCCGAGACTCCCTGTATTTCCTGCGGTCAGTGTACTGCCGTTTGTCCTACCGGCGCTCTCGTTGAGCGTGACGATACCGATAAGGTTTGGGCTGCTCTTGCGGACCCCACAAAGCACGTAGTAGTTCAGACTGCTCCTTCTATCAGAGCAACACTCGGCGAATGCTTTGATATGCCTATCGGAACGAACGTTGAGGGCAAGATGGTTGCCGCACTCAGAAGACTTGGATTTGAAAAGGTATTCGATACCAACACCGCAGCAGACTTCACCATCGTTGAAGAAGCAACCGAGCTTCTTGAGAGAGTTAAGAACGGCGGGACGCTTCCTATGATTACCTCTTGCTCACCCGGTTGGGTTAAGTTCTGCGAATACTACTATCCTGAGCATATCGGTCACCTTTCCTCCTGCAAATCTCCTCAGCAGATGAGCGGAGCTCTTATTAAGACCTATTGGGCTGAAAAGATGGGTTACGACCCCAAGGATATTTTCGTAGTTTCTATTATGCCCTGCACCGCTAAGAAATTTGAGGTAGGCAGAGACGATATGTCCGCAGCGGGAAAAGGTATTCCTGACGTTGACGTAGCTCTCACTACCCGTGAGCTTGCCAGAATGATAAACAGAGCGGCTATCAAGTTTACCTCTCTGCCCGATGAGGAATTTGATAATACTCTCGGTATCGACACCGGCGCTGCCGTTATATTCGGCGCAACCGGAGGCGTTATGGAGGCGGCTCTCAGAACCGCTAATGACCTTCTTACCGGCAAGGACAACAAGGAACTTGTTTTCTCTGAGGTAAGAGGAACTGACGGAATTAAGGAAGCTACCTATAATATCGCAGGAATGGATATTAAGGTTTGCGTTGCTTCCGGCGCTTCCAACGCAAAGAAGGTTATGGACAAGATTGCCTCCGGCGAAGCTGACTGGACCTTCGTTGAAATAATGGGTTGCCCCGGCGGCTGTGTAAACGGCGGGGGGCAGCCTATTCAGCCTCAGTACGGTCGTGATACCGTAGACCTCAAGGCAGTTAGAGCTAAGGCTCTTTACGACCAGGACGAAGCTATGGTTATGAGAAAATCTCATCTCAACCCCATTATCAAAGAGGTTTACGATAACTACTTTAAGGGCGGTTACGGTTGCCACAAGGCTCACCATACTCTGCACACCTCATACGTAGCTCGTAAGAGATTTGAGAACGTTAAGTAATAATCTTAAATTATTTTGATAAACTAAAAGGAAAACGGGCAGATAACAAATGCCCGTTTTCTAAGCTTTATTTTAAAAAAGGTAATAGGTAACAAAAATGGCTAATATTTATCATAGTGCCGAAGAACTTATAGGTAACACTCCTCTGCTCTCACTTGATAGATTGACGGAAAAGCTCGGACTTTCGTCTAATATACTTGCAAAGCTTGAATTCTATAATCCCGCCGGTTCAATTAAGGATAGGGCTGCTCTTTATATGATAAACGATGCAGAAAAAAAAGGAGTCTTAAAAGAAAATTCCGTAATAATAGAGCCCACTTCCGGTAACACGGGTATAGGAATTGCGGCAATTTGCGCTTTAAGAGGATATAAGGCGATTATAGTTATGCCCGACACTATGTCAAGAGAACGCATAAAGCTTATGGAGGCTTACGGCGCAGAGGTAGTGCTAACCGAAGGCACTCTCGGAATGTCAGCCTCTATTGCCAAAGCGGAAGAAATCAACAAAGCAATACCCAACAGCATAATTGCCGGGCAGTTTTACAATCCCGCAAATCCGCAGGCGCACTATGAAACCACCGGCCCTGAAATATACGGGGCTACCTCAGGTAATCTTGATTATTTCGTTGCGGGTGTTGGAACCGGCGGAACTCTTTCGGGTACAGGCAGATATATCAAAGAAAAAAATCCCTCCGTCAAGGTAGTTGCGGTCGAGCCGAAAAATTCGCCCGTTCTTTCTGAGGGGCGCTCGGGCAAGCACGGCATTCAAGGCATTGGCGCAGGGTTTGTTCCCGAAAATCTCAATCCCGAAATTTATGATGAGGTTATAACGGTCACCGAAGACGAGGCTTACGAAATGGCAAGACTTCTTGCACGGTGCGAGGGTTTGCTGGTCGGCATTTCCTCCGGTGCTGCGGTTGCGGCGTCCGTTGCACTGGCAAAAAAGGAATCGGGCAAAACGATAGTTACGGTTCTTCCCGATACCGGAAGCCGATATCTTTCAACCGATTTATTCTAAGTTAAAGAAAAAAACAAGGACAGAGAAACGTCAAAATTTTCTCTGTCCTTTTTCTGTCGCTTTGTTTTTATTTGGTTTTTGACGAAAACGCCCTGTTGGATGGTCGCGTAAACGGCAATTATTATTTCTATTTTATTTTTCCTTTTTTCCCTCTATAAAGTAGGTTGCCTCACTGTCCGCAGTTGAGAGAGCGAACGCAAGAGGAAACATCTCGAAGGCGGCGGAAACATTTCTCGGGTCCTCGGTTTGTGAGGAATAACCCATATGATAGCGAATTGCGAAGGCTTCTTCCCTCGTCAATTTTATATATCCGGACGCTATATAGACGCTTTTTTCGCCGTGTCCGTAAGGAAGCTTATCCTCGTACTCAAACGTATCGACTCTTTGCCAGGAGCCTTGCTCGTTTTTTACGTTGCGGAAGCCTTTTTTATATACTCCTATCTTGCACAAGTCGTGAAGCAAGGCGACTATCGCTATGCTTTCGTCATTATACGAGGTGCCCATTATTTCCATTGTTCTCGGCATAGAAAGATAGCTTTTTAGGCAATCGTAGACGTTGAGCGAATGCTCACAAAGCCCTCCTTCATAGGAGCAGTGAAAGCGAGCTGACGCCGGTGCCGTAAAAAAATCCGATGAGAGAAGATATTCGAGAAGCTTATCAGCACCTTCCCTTTTTATATCTCTCTTGTAAATCTCTATAAATTTATCCTTTGCGCTCATAACTCAACCGATATATCCTTTCTCTTTGAGGTATGCGGAGCTTTTTTCGAGTCCCTCTACGGTTTTGACCTCTACAAGACAAGTCGCTCCGTGAAATTCCGATAGCTTGTTCTCGATATCTATAATGCCGTCACCAAGCGCAAGATGAGGTTTTTTTCCATCGCAATCGTGAAGATGAAGATGCCTTAGCTTTTCCGGATACCTTTCAAAAACAAAGCTATCCTTCATTCCGAGGCACAGCTCGTGCCCAACGTCAAGCGTGAGTGCAAATACAGGGCTTTTCATAAAAAGCTTCAGCGCTTCAATCTGACTTTCCGTAAAAGGATTGCTATCTACGTTTTCTATGCATATTTTAAGCTCGGCTCCGCCTATCTCGGCCTCGCACATAGCTATAAATTCTTTAACCCTTTCAAAATACTGCTCGGCGTAAACGTCTGTCAGAAGAATTACTTTTCCCGGCAGAGTTACATATACGCCTTTCAAAAGGTGCATATTTATTACGGGGATATCGAGGTTAAGAGCAAACCTTATGCTCTTTCTCATAACCTCAAAATAGCATTCGGACACGTCCTTATTAAAATCAAACGGATTGAGCTGCTCGTCTGCGTGTATTGTGAAAAACACGTTTCTCTCACGCATAACGGATTTTAACTTATCTATGGAGAGTGATTCCGGCAAATACTGAGGAAAGCTTAGATTTATTTCAACAAAATCAAGACCGTTTTTCTTTGCAACGTCTATACATTCATAAATATCCCCGCATTCAACGAGGGTAGGCATTCCGAATTTCATAATTACTCCTTTAAATATACTATTATTATTCTAGCACCTTTGCGTCAAGATTTCAATACTTACTCACATTTTATTTTTGCAGTTTTTTTTATTTTTTTTGTCCAAATGACTTTACAATTATATATTTTTCTGCTATAATACTATGGTGGTAAATTATTTTAGCTCATTTACTTTTGAGCTACAAAGGAGTGATATATATGAGCCGCAAGGTCGGTACAGTTTCCAGAGGTGTTCGCGCGCCCATTATCAGAGAAGGAGATGACATCGTTGAAATCGTTACCAGCTCCGTTCTTGAAGCAGCAGAAGATGAAGGTTTTCAGATTCGTGACCGTGATATTATAGCTATGACGGAGGCAATCGTTGCAAGAGCGCAGGGTAACTACGCAACCGTTGACGATATCGCAGCTGACGTTAAGACGAAGCTTGGCGGCGGCACGGTGGGAGTTATTTTCCCTATACTCAGCCGTAACAGATTTGCAATCTGCCTCAGAGGTATTGCAAAGGGCGCAAAAAAGGTTATCATTATGCTTTCCTACCCCTCAGACGAGGTTGGAAACCATCTTATAAGTCTTGATGCGCTTGACGAAAAGGGTGTTGACCCTTACAAAGACGTGCTTGACGTTCCTAAGTACCGTGAGCTTTTCGGTTATGAAAAGCACCGCTTTACCGGCGTTGACTACGTCGAATACTACGAGACACTGATTAAGGAATCCGGAGCTGAGGCGGAAATTATTTTCGCTAACGACCCCAGAGCTATCCTTTCATATACGAAAAACGTTATATCTTGTGATATTCACACGAGAGCCAGAACTAAGCGTATTCTTAAAGCTTCGGGCGCTGAGAAGGTTTTCGGACTTGACGAAATCCTTAACGCTTCCGTCAACGGCAGCGGATATAACGAAAGCTACGGTCTTCTTGGCTCTAACAAGGCTACCGAGGACAAGGTTAAGCTTTTCCCCCGCAATTGTCAGCCCATAGTTGACGCTATCGCTGACCGCATATACAAGGCAACCGGCAAGAATGTTGAGGTTATGGTTTACGGTGACGGAGCGTTCAAAGACCCCGTTGGTAAGATTTGGGAGCTTGCCGACCCGGTAGTTTCCCCTGCTTACACGAAGGGACTCGAGGGTACTCCTAACGAATTAAAGCTCAAATACCTTGCGGATAACGATTTTGCAAATCTTTCGGGTGACGAGCTTCAAAATGCTATAAAAGCTAAAATCACTGAAAAAGACGGAGATCTTTTCGGTCAGATGGCTTCCGAGGGTACGACTCCCCGTAGGCTTACCGACCTCATTGGCTCACTTTGCGACCTTACGTCAGGCTCCGGTGATAAGGGTACGCCTATAGTTTTCATTCAGGGATATTTCGATAATTATACCACTGAGTAATCAGTCGTAATAGGACTTTGAGCAGAGTAATCAACGAAAAGCGGTTTACTCTGCTCTCAAACTGTAGATTGAATTTTTTTGAGTTTTTACTGAAAGGACATTAAAATGACGGAATTAATTTCAATCTTTGAAAATTTTGCCGAAATTAATTTCAAAATGGTAATTATGTGGGCAATCGGCGGATTGCTTATTTACCTCGCCATATCGAAAAATATGGAGCCTACGCTCCTTTTACCTATGGGATTCGGAACAATACTCGTAAACCTTCCCTTCTCCGGTGCTATAACGCAGGTGGTTGAAGGAATAGAGGTTGAGGGACCGCTATCGGTGCTTTTTAACGCCGGTATCGCAAACGAGCTATTCCCTCTACTACTCTTTATCGGCATTGGCGCTATGATTGATTTTGAGCCGCTGCTGACGAACCCGAAGCTTTTGCTTTTCGGTGCTGCTGCTCAGTCGGGTATTTTCATTACTATGATACTTGCATCGTTTTTCTTCCCCCTTCAAGAGGCGGCTTCAATAGGAATTATCGGAGCAGCTGACGGCCCCACGGCAATTTTCGTTGCAAATACTCTTCTTGGCCCGAACTCTAATATTACCGGTGCTATTATGGTTGCCGCATACTCTTATATGGCTCTCGTTCCGGTTATTCAGCCCCCCATTATAAAGCTTGTTACTACTAAAAAGGAACGCCAGATTAAAATGACCTATACCGGCAAGCCGGTTAAGAAGATAACCAAGATACTTTTCCCCATTATAGTTACTATCGTTGCTGGTCTTTTTGCTCCTCAGTCGGTTGCGCTGGTCGGATTCCTTATGTTCGGAAACCTCATTCGTGCGTGCGGAGTGCTTGAATCGCTTTCGGAAACTGCGCAGAAGGTTCTCGCAAATATTATAACGATATTCCTTGGAATAACCGTTTCGGTTCAGATGACTGCCGACAAGTTCATTAACTGGACGACTCTTCTTATTATCGGTCTTGGACTTTTTGCTTTCATTTTCGATACTATGGGCGGCGTTCTTTTCGCAAAGCTCATAAACCTTTTCTCAAAAAAGAAAATCAATCCTATGATAGGCGCTGCCGGAATTTCTGCCTTCCCTATGTCAAGCCGTGTCGTTCACAAGCTCGGACTTGAGGAGGACCCCTCGAATTTCCTTCTTATGCACACTGTCGGCATAAACGTTTCAGGTCAGATTGCTTCGGTAATTGCCGGCGGTCTTATCCTCAATTTCGTTCCGCCTATCGTATAACGCAAGGAGAAAAAGGAGAATAATATGTTCAGAACTGATATTATAGAAAATTTTTGGGCGTCAGGACTTTGGTCTTCAATTAAATACACCGGCCTCGGTATGATAGGCATTTTCGTTGTTACCGGTATTATTATAGGCGTTATATATGCGCTCGGATATTTTACGAACAGAGAAGAAAGAGCCAAGAGCTCTGAGGATAAGTAATGCGCAAAACTAAAATCATTTGCACGGTCGGCCCTGCTTCAAGCACTGAGGAAATTCTTACAAAAATGTGCCGTGAGGGAATGAACGTTGCAAGGCTTAACTTTTCCCACGGAACGCACAGCGACCATAAGGAAAAAATCGACCTTATAAAAAAGGTTAGACAAAAGCTCGGGCTTCCGATAGCGATTATGCTTGATACGAAGGGCCCCGAATACAGAATTAAAACCTTTAAGAACGGAAAAATAACCCTTTCTGACGGTGACAAATTCGCCTTTACTACGGACGATATAGTTGGCGATAACAGTATCGTTTCGGTAAGCTATCCGCATCTTATCGAGGAGCTTGCCGTGGGAGATACTATCCTTTTAAATAACGGACTGGTTATTTTTAAGGTCGAGCGCATCGAAGGAACTCGGGCGCACTGTACCGTTCTTGCCGGCGGAGAGCTTTCCGACAGAAAAAGTATGAATTTCCCGAATAAAACCTTTAAGCAGGAATATCTCGGAGAGCAAGACCGCATTGATTTAAGATTCGGTATAGAAAATCAGGTTGATTTCGTTGCCGCTTCATTCGTTTCCTGCGAGGACGATATTCGTGCGGTTCGAAATTTCCTTGACGAAAACGGCGGCAAGGATATCGACATTATCGCAAAAATCGAGAACAGAGCCGGTGTTGATAACATTGACGAGATTTGCAATATAGCTGACGGAATTATGGTTGCGAGAGGTGACCTCGGTGTTGAAATTCCGTTTGTCGAGGTTCCCTCTGTTCAGAAATATCTTATCAAGAAATGCCGTCTTCTCGGAAAGCGGGTTATTACCGCAACCGAAATGCTTGAATCAATGATAAACAACCCCCGTCCGACCAGAGCAGAAATTTCTGACGTTGCCAATGCCGTTTATGACGGCTCTTCTGCAATTATGCTTTCAGGTGAAACCGCTGCGGGAAAATATCCCGTTCTTGCGGTAAAGAATATGGCAGAGATTGCCGAGTTCACCGAGAAAGGCATTGACTATAAGCACTGGTTTTTATCCACGGAGTTTAAAATCAGAAACAAGCTTGACGCCGTTTCACACGCAACCTGCGCTATGGCTATTGACCTTAACGCAAAAAGCATAGTGGTAAATTCAAAAAGCGGTCAGACCGCCAGAATGGTCAGCCGTTTCCGCTGCCCCGTTGACATTATCGGTATGACTACGAGCGAGCGGGCGCTCCGAAAGCTGAATATGAGCTGGGGCGTTACCCCCGTTCTTACCGAGGAATACAGTTCCGTTGAGGTTATGTTCTACGAGGCGCTTATTAAAGCAAAGGAAATTTTAAAGCTTAATGCCGGAGATAACGTTGTTTTAACCGGCGGTCTTATAAACGGCCCTGCCGGAAATACCAACACAATAAAGGTTGAAACCGTTAAATAGAATTCGAACGCAAATTGGACCAAAGAGTGTTTAATTTGCGTTCTTTTATAATAAGTCCAAATATTTTATTTTTGCCTTTTTTCATCTTTTTTATTCACATATCAAAAATTTTATGGTATAATATTTTAAAGAATTTTGCTCAGAGGGCGCTCTATGTATAAAAACTATAAAAATGGAAAGTGAGATTAGAAAATGAAATTGACGAGCCTTAAAGAAAATCTTATTAAAATGGGATATACGGTTTCCGTTTTTGAAACCAAGGAGGACGCTACCGAATACCTAAAGAATACGGTTAAGAATAAAACCATAGGAATAGGCGGTTCTATCACCGCTAAGGAAATGAAGCTCTCGGAGGCTCTCAGAGAAAATAACGAAATTATATGGCACTGGGAATCGGGAGAGCGCTCCGCAGAAGAAGCGCTGCGTGACGCTCAGTTTACAGAGGTGTATTTCTCCTCGGTCAACGCAATTTCCGAGGCGGGTGAGATTGTTAACATTGACGGAACCTGCAACCGAATAGCTTCTACTCTTTACGGTCACAAGAAGGTTTATTTCCTTATAGGAGAAAACAAGATTGAAGATACTCTCGACAAGGCAATTTTCAGAGCCAGAAATACCGCTGCGCCACTGAATGCAAAAAGACTTAAAAAGAATACGCCTTGCGCAAAAAATACAAAAGAAAACAAATGCTATAACTGCTCTTCCCCCGAAAGAATATGCGCTGCGCTGACGGTTTTCTGGAAAAAGCCTCGTGGCCAGGAATATGAAATAATTCTTATAAACGAAAAGCTCGGCTATTGATATGCGAAAGATAACCGCTACGGTCTGCTCACATTTTGAAGGAAGACTTATTAAGGATTTTTTGCGAGAGGAGCTTGGTTTTTCCTCATCGCTTATAAAAAGAGTTAAATTCGGCGGTGTTTTTGTGAACGAAAAAAACGTGCATATGAGGCAAATTCTCAATACAGGCGACACGGTTTCGGTGAATTTTGCCGAGGAAGAAAGCCCGCACGTTGCGCCGGTTAATCAAAAAATCACCGTTCTATACGAGGACGAGTATATTCTGGCAGTGGACAAGCCTCAAAATATGCCCACGCACCCCTCTCGCTATAATTCGCTTGTTACTTTGGCAGAGACTGTCAGAGCTTATATCGGACGTCCCTTCGTTTTCAGGGCGATAACACGACTGGACAGAGATACCTCCGGCATAGTACTGATTGCTAAAGACCAGCTTACCGCTTCAATACTCTCTGCCGATATGAAGGCGTCAAAATTTGAAAAGCAATACTGCGCAATTCTCGCAAGAGCGCCCGAAGCCTGCGAGGGTGTAGTTGATGCTCCGATAGAAAGAGAGGCTCCTAATTCTATTAAAAGAACTGTGAGAGAGGACGGAAAGCCGTCTTTTACAAGATATAGGATTTCGGAAATTTTGCCTGACGGACGGGCAATTTGTTATCTTACGCCTATCACAGGAAGGACACATCAGATAAGAGTTCATATGGCTCATATCGGCGCTCCTTTATATAACGATTTTCTTTACGGTAAAAGGGTTAATGACGGCTCTTATTTTCTCAGATGCTGTAAGCTTTCGTTTTTGCACCCATACACGAGGGAGCGCATAACGGTAAGCACCTCGGCATTTGAAGACGTTTTAAAAACGGCGGCAGAAGAAATTTCTGTGGATTTTAATTAAATACGGCAATAAAAAATCTTAGGCAGGGACACCGCTAATTATTACGGTGACTCTGCCTTTTTGGTTTATTGTTTTTACTTATTTAATGCGTAAACAAACGCTCTGCCCTCTTTGCCTATCTCGGATATGACGCCCACGTTGCATAAAAATCTTATAATGAAATAGGTGAATTTAGCAGGTCTTTTTATTGCTTTTTGAAATTCCTTTGCTAAGAAGCGCTCCCCAAGTTCCCCCGGGATATGCTTTATATAATCCTCTCGGGAAGATAAATCCAAAACCTCAATAACATCTCTTGGAATTTTATCAAGCTTTGTTGCTCCTTTTTTTCGGCTCTTATCCCAGCCGTCAAGCCGTCTGTATTCGTCAGCTGACATAAAAATCAGCTTTAGACGGAAATTTTTATTCATAACGAAATCCGAGAGCTTAAAAATATAGTTTAGCGCAGTGTAGACGTCCTCGTGCTTGGGACTTTTTTGGGGAGCTGATATTTCGCCAGTTTCGGTATCGATATACCTGATATATTTTTCGTTTATCAGGGGTATTACCACGGTGACGGGAGAGGTGGGGAGAAATTTTCTAAGCTTCGGTATAAGAGCGGCGTGATTTTTGGTTTGAATTTCAAAAATTCCCTCTCCGTTTTTTATATCAACTACGCTTCCGAGATATTTTTGCTCGTGCTTTGATACGTCCGGCTCTATCGCAAGCTTCAGTATTTTATGCACCGATTTTTCCATAAGGCCGCCGACACCTTCGGTAACGGCGCTTTCGGAAAGCACCAAAATTTTCGCTTGTTTAAAGCGTTCGCAAAAATCGGTCATTCTTCCGGCAAGGCGGTTACATCCACCCAGCTAACGAATAAAGACGCCTGCTCAAGCTCGGATATAGTAAGCCTTACTGCGCTGCTTGCCGTTCCGGCGGCGGGGTAAACAACGTCAAAGCGCAAAAGCGACTCGTCAAGATATGTTTTTACACCGGGATTTACTCCAAACGGGCAAACGCCTCCAACTCCGTGACCTATAAGCTCCTCAACCTCGGAAAAGGACAGCATTTTTGCTTTTTTTCCGAAGGTTGCCTTGAATTTCTGATTGTTTATCTTGGCGTCTCCCGCAGCTACCACGAGGATTGGCTCTCCGTCAAGACTGAAGGAGAGAGTTTTCGCAATTCTCGCTTCCTCAGTGCCGAGCGCTTCGGCGGCAAGTGAAACGGTTGCACTTGAAACCGAAAACTCTCGAATTTTATCTTCGAGACCGTACTCTTTGAGATGCGCTCTCGCCTTATCTATTGACATATCTAATATTCCTTTCAATTATTACCTATAAACGCTCCGTAAGCCATTTCGGCGGCGGAAATATCCATATTGCATTTGAACTCAAAAAGCGATACGGACGAGAGTATCTTATCGGAAAGCCTCAGTGTTCGCAAAATTACCGCAGAATCGTTTCTGTTCATATATATCTGCCCCATAAAACGCACTGCAGCCTCGCTTGGAGAAAGCGCTGAGTAGGAATTTTTTTCTGCCCGTTCAAGAAAGGCTATGCCGAAAAGACAGCGGTTTACCATTTTTCCGTATCCTTCTTTCCCTCTCCAGGGAGTTCCGCAGGCGTAAATTTTTCCGTTTATCACTCGCAAAACAGGCTTATCGCCGTTCACGATATCGACCTTATCCCCATATCGCTTTTGCCATAGATGCAGATGCGTGGTTTTTCCCACTCCGCTTCTCGCTGTTATAAGATACGCCTTTCCGTCAACCTCAAGAACTGCACCGTGAAATACTGCACCTTCGTATTCGGTAATTTTATCTGCAATTTTACGGTATATTGCCGCATATTCAAGATATTCGTTCGGTAGGTAATCCTCCGCTAATGAAAGCTCGTTTTCTAAATCCTTTTCGGTGGCTTCAACTATGAAATCGGGAGACTGCTCGGTTATATATTCCTTTACGTAGTCGTAGGTAAATTGATACTTATACCTTATACCTATATTAAGCTCGGCTATTCTTATAGTGACCATCAGTTTTCTCCTTTGCCGTTTTCGTAGGCGTTGATGAGCGGAAGATTACCTCTGTTTATATATATACCGTAAAACCTTGCCGTACCTCCGGGATAGGACACCTCAGAGAGCGCAACGCTATCCGAAAACGCCGACACACCTATAACCAAGAGCGTTTCTGGCAGAGATACCGACTTTAAAGCGTAGCAGCCAGAGAAGGCTCCCTCGCCTATACTCTTGACTCCTTCCGGAATGCTTACCGTTATGAGAGAGGCGCAGCCCTCGAAGGTGTAATCGGGGATTTCTGTAATACCGCCCGCTATATTAACCGTCAAAAGCTTTGCATCGGCAGAAAATGCGGATTTGCCAAGCTCCTTTAGCGTAGTGGGCAAGGTCACGGAAACGAGAGAAGCGCAATCTGAGAAAACGCTAGCTCCCAAGGACAAGACGCCTTCGGGAATATTTATTTCACTAAGGGCACCGCAGTAATAGAACGCCTTATCCTCTATTCTTTCGGGGGCGCCGTCAAAGCGTACATCGGTAAGTGCTGTGCAACCGGCGAATGCCGAGCCGAATACGACCTCGCAATCGCTCGGAATATTTATTTTTGTAAGCGAGACGCAATTAAGGAATGCCGACCTTCCTATGCTATATACGGAGGAAGGCAGTTCAACCGATTTTAACGAATCACAGTTTGAAAATGCTCCCTCGGCAAGACGCACCAGAAGCGAGGATAGGTCCGCTTTTGTCAATAGCGTACAGTCGACAAACGCATATTTTTCAATATATTTTACGTGCTTTAGGTCTATTTCTTCAAGAGAGGAACAACCCATAAAGGCTTTTTCTCCTATCTTCTCAACCGATTTTGGAAGATTTACAAAAGAAAGAGCTTTGTTATTATAAAAAGCCATACTCTCTATTTCGGTAAGATTTGAAAGTCCTGAAATTTCCGAGAGCTTTACGCAACCGTAGAATGCAGAGGAGCCTATTTTCGTTACGCTTTTCGGGAGCGCTATTTCTTCGAGGGCGGCGCATTCGTAAAACGCATCGAGGTCTACCCTTTGGAAATCGCTGCCGAATTCTACCTCGGTAAGCGCAAGGCAGCCTATAAATATACCTTCCGGTATGCTCTCCGTTTTCATATTCAAGACGGCAGAGGTGAGAGAAAGACATTCCATAAATACGCCTGCGCCCATTTCCGTTACGCTTTCGGGAAGCGTTACGTTAGTTAGTCCTGAGGCGGAAAAGGCGTAGTCGCCTACTTTCTCAAGGCTTTGGGGGAAGGAAAAATTCTCAAGCTTATAGCAGAAGGAAAACGCACCCTCGCCCATCGCTTCTATTCCCTCGGAAAGAGTTACGGAGCAGAGCCTTTTACACTCTGAAAACATATACGGCCCAACGGTTTTTAAGGTTGACGGAAGGGTTGCGGCACTCAATGCGTCACAGCCAAGGAAAAGGTGAGAGCCGACCGACACGAGCCCCTCGGGCAAGGCTACGGATTTAAGAGAAACGCATTTTTCAAAGGCGTTATCCCCTATCCGCTTTAATGAACCCGAAGAAAAACTGATATTCGTAAGTCCCGTTGCTCTATAGAACGAATAGTCCTCTATCACGGAAACGGAAGAATTTAGGGTTATTTCGTAAAGGTCGTTAACCCTCATAAACGCTCCGCTAATCACCTTCACATCTTCTGGGAGAGTTAAGGAAACTCCAAGCGCCTTATTGTCAGCGGCGTACTTGACCTTTGCGTATTCCGTATCGATTACGGGCCTCGTTTTGACGCTATTATCTCTTTTAGGGAGGTATTTAATTAAAATTCCATCGCCTACTATTGTAAATTCATCTGTAAGAGAGGCGAAAAAAGCGGTTTCAGAGAAGGCAAAGCCGCCTATCTCGGTTACGCTTGACGGTATATTGAGAGCTTTTAGATTTTCTGAAAAATAGAATGCGTATTCACCTATATAAAGAAGCCCGCTCGGAAGCGAAACCGAGGTAAGCGACTTACAGTTATGAAACGCTCTTTCTGAAATTTTAGTGACGTATTCGGGCGCCTTATACTCGGATATTTCGGATTTTTTAGGAAAAAGAATTATGCTCCTTTCCGCTTTTGATACGAGCGCTCCGCCCTCTGCCGTAAGGTAGGGGTTTTCGCTTGAAACCGTCACGGTTTTAAGCTCGTCAAGACCGTTAAAGGCAAGGCTTCCTACAATTTTGAGATTTTTCGGTAAAGAAAGCTCGGTAAGCTTTTTACAGTCGGAAAAGGCGTTTTCGCCTATTTCGGTAAGCGTGGAAGGAAAAGCAACCGAATTGATAGACGAGCAGCCCGAAAAAGCAGAGTCAAGAATGCGCTCACAGCCCTCAGGAATCACGAGAGCCTTCAAGTTTCTTGCTCCGAAGAATGCAGACTCGGGAATTTCCTTAACACCTGCAAGTGTAAGACTTTCAAGTGAGGAGCAGCCGTAAAAGGCTTTTTTTCCCATCACAGTTATGCTCTCAGGCATAGAAAATTCGGTTAGGGATACGCAAGACGCAAAGGCGCCCTCGCCTATTTCCAAAAGGTCAGCATCGGATTTGAAGGTTTTGAGCTTAGAGCAGCCGGCAAAGGCGTAATCGCCTATTTTTTGTATGAATAAGCCGAGTCTTACTGACGTAATCTCCGTATTCATAAAGGCAGAATCCGCAACGGATACAACGGTCACGGAATCTATAATCGAGGGTATCGATATTTCTCCGCCTTCTCCAAGATAAGAGGTTATCTCAATAGCGCTATCGTCAACGAAACGATACTCAAAATCGCCCCATATAAAGATTTTGCGCTCCTCGGGTTTATCATTTCCTAAAAAAACGAAAATCAAGGAAAGCACCAAAATCAAAAGCGCCAAAGCTGACGCCGATATTATAATGTTTTTCTTATTTAGAAAGCTTTTTTTCATAATTCAACCTTTTAAAATATTTACAAGTAAAATTATACATCAAAGTCTGCTGTTTGTCAATGCCGGCGGTAAGAGTCAACGAAATACGATGTGCGGCTACACTTTTTGAGCTTTTTTCTAAAATTCTCGCTATCATATATTTTTTGCAATCTTAACTTTGGTGAATAAAATTTCCATATATAGAAAAAATAGAAATAACGCATTATTTTGAAAGGAAGATGAGATGAAAAAGAAAAAAATTATCGCCTCACTTTTAGTTGCCGCAGCTCTTTTCGGCGCAGTAACGGCAGTGACCGTGAGCGCAGGCTTTGGCAGCGGAGTCGCCGTTGTTGCCTCAGAAGCTAAAATTATAAAGACAGGTATTTACGGACAGAAAATAATTTTTTCAGACCTTGATTTCAAGCAGGGACTTGCTATAACGGATTTTGAGAAAATCGAAATTACCGATATCCCCCTTTCCACAGAGGGAACGCTACTCCTTGCGGGCAGAAGAGTAAAGGCCGGCACGATTATCAAGCGAAAAAATTTAGGTGCACTTGTGTTTATTCCGGCAAGTAAAGAGCTTTCGGAATGTAAATTTAAGTTTACAACCGAAGACTTTGCAGAGGGCGCAGAGGTTGAATTCGTTATAAAGTACACGGACAAGGTGAACTATGCCCCAAAAATAGATGAATCAAAAGAGGTTAGCTTAGACACACAGAGAGATATTTCAATATACGGAAAGATGAGCGCAAGCGACAAAGAGGGGGACGAGATTGAATATCTTGTAGTTGGATATCCGAAAGCCGGTTCGCTAAAGCTTATTGACTCGCACACAGGCGAATATCTTTACACGCCTCCCGCCGAATACACAGGAACTGACGTTTTTTCATACGTTGCAAGAGATGAATGGGGAAATTATTCAACGCTCTGCAAGGTCAAAATTGAGGTTGGCGAACGAATGAGCGAGGTCGTATATCTTGATATGAAAAACCACCCGCAATACAACGCCGCCGTTGCTCTTACCGCTATGGGAATAATGGACGGAAAAATAATCGGCGAGGGCTCTTATTTTATGCCTGACGAATCTATTAGCAGAGCAGAATTTTTGACTATGGCTATGAAATGCGCAAAAATAAAGGCAGACACAAGCTCGTCTGTAACCTATTTTGACGATAATTCCGAAATTCCCGTCCCCCTTCTTCCCTACGTAAAATCTGCGGCAAGACTTGGAATTATATCCGGAAAGTTTGAGGACGGCAAGCTTCTTTTTAAGCCTAATGAAACTATTACAAAATACGAAGCCGGGCTTATAATTTCAAAGCTCGTTGACCTCACTCAAGCTTCAGAAGAAATGAGCTTTTCCGACACTGAAACCGTTCCCGTTTGGGCGAGAGACGAGATTTTCTCCCTTTGCTCTATGGGAATACTCTCCTTTGACGGAGATAAAATCAACGGTAACGCAAAGCTTACCAAGGCAGATACCGCCGAATATCTTTACAATATGATTAAGGTAACTTCCGACTAAGAAAATGCACCCTAACGCCACAAAGGACTGTAGCATTTAGGCAGTAACGAACGAAAAGAGCGGAGATACTTTTTATCTTCGCTCTTTTTAGCATATTTATCGGTTATTTAGTTTAAATTTGTGCGAATTTCTTTCTGCTTATAAGAAACAGCACTTGATTATACGTTATAATAGCTGTATATTTTTATGCTATTCCCTACCGGCACGCCTTTACTAAATTTAGAAGCAAAGCAATACTGCAAGCCGGCGCTATGAGGAATTATATTCCCATAACCGTAATTATCCGCCTCGTCTTTAGTATTGAATATACCCAGTATTCTTTCTTCCCTGCCCGACATTAAAGCTACCGCATATTTTGTTTTCATTATTTATACCTCTCCGTTTTTTGTTTGTTTTCTGATTTAATTATATCGAGCTTGGTGTACTATAAAACGGACAGATGTTTCTAAAAACGACAAAGGAATAAATGAAGCGAAGCAATTATCTTTTTGACGAGTAAAATCATTGATTTTTTTATTTAAGGAAGCAATTTTATAATAATTTTTCTGAAAAGTATTGACAAAAGGAGCAAGTTATGATATTATATTTAAGCACGAATTGATACGCCCCTGTAGCTCAGCCGGT
>JAZSBB010000060.1:0-3146 GCA_045602185.1 Eubacteriales bacterium | reverse complement strand
TAGGAGATAAAATTAAAGGAGCTATTCTCTTGGAAAAGAATAATAAAAAGAAAAAGCGTTTTAAAATCTTCGATTTGCAACGCGAAGGAAAAGGCGTAAGCAAGAACGCTAAGGTGCTCGAGCCCGGAGTGAAACGTTTTTTTATATCTTATAAAAACAATTTTGGAAAATTGATATCGGTGAATATCTTTTTCATTCTTGGAAATTTTCCTCTTCTCTTTTTGATAGCGACTCTGGCAGGAGTTACTCAGAATGACGTATTTATGCCTTTGTCTGACGTTTTTCATAACACAAACGGCTTAATGCTTGCAGACGGCGGTGTGACTCCGTATAAACTAACTGTATTTGCATTGGAGGGGCTTCAAGCTCATTCATATACTCCTACGGTGCTTACATACATATTTTACGGTATAGGTGCGCTTTTGCTCTTTACCTTCGGTTTTGTAAACGTGGGTACGGCATACGTTTTGCGTAATATGGTTTCCGGTGAACCCGTTTTCGTTTGGACGGATTTCTGGTATGCGGTAAAGCGTAATTGGAAGCAAGCACTTCCATTCGGTATAATTGACGTTTTGATTTGTGCAATTTTGACCTATAACGTCTATTCTCTATTCTCCAATACGGGTGCTTTCCTGACGTCTATGCTCTTCTGGAGTACCATCGCAATCTTCATCGTGTATTTCTTTATGCGTTACTATATGTACGTTCAGATGGTTACTTTTAAACTTTCGGTGTTTAAGATGCTTAAAAACTCATTGATATTCGCACTCCTCGGTTTTAAGCGTAATATAATGGCTTTGCTCGGAATTATACTTTTCATAGTTGTTGAACTATTGTTCATTTTCGGTGCAGGCGGCGTTCTTCTTCCGCTTGCCGTTGCTGCCCCACTGGCTATTTTAGTGTCTAGTTTTGCGTATATGAAGGTTTATGCTTCTTATTTCAAAATTAAGCAGTATATGATAGACCCATATGTTGCAGAGCATCCTGAGCTTGCCCGCCCGTCGTATGATGATGATGAAGAAATCATAATGAGGGACGACGTTACCGAGCGTGAACGTCTTGAAGAGATTAAAAGAAGAAACGGTATTGAATAATTTGATAGAAAAAGGAGTTTCGTTCCCCGGTTTTAAACCGGAGTTCAAAACTCCTTTTAATTTATGACGTAAGATCGTCAAGAGTGCCGAAACTATATCCCATTTCTTTCCATTTTGATATTAGAGTCGGAAATATATCGGCATTTGTTTTTGATGTTGGGTGAAAGAGCATAACAGCACCGTTGTGTGTATTTTGCAGTATTTTATTTATTGATTTTTGGGGGTTAGGCTGACGGCTGTTATCCCAATCTTCATATGCAAAGCTCCAAAAAATAGTTTTATATCCAAGCTTTTGAATACAACTCAAAGCGTGCTCGGAGTATTTCCCCTCGGGGAATCTGAAATACTTTGACATTTGACGCCCGCATTTTTCTTCATAAATCTTTTCAAGGTCGGTTAAGTTTTTGGCTATCTCTTCTTCTTTTGAAAAAGAGAGGTTTTTGTGATTTTTTGTATGATTGCAAACCAGGTGACCTTCGTCTGCTATTCGGGTAACCAAATCGGTGTTTTTTAATACTATATTATCAAGAATAAAAAATGCTGCCGGTACGTTTTCTTGTTTTAATACGTCTAGTATTCTTGCGGTGTTACCGTTTTCGTATCCTAAATCAAAGGTCAGATACAGTACTTTTTTGACGTCTGTATCCGTAACCTTTTTATCTATAAAGTAACCGTCGTATTTATAAATAAGAGATTGTTCGCTTTGTAAATTCGGTCTGCTGTTTCCATTTCTTTTTACATACCATGCGTACCCGTTATCCTTTGCAAGAACTGTACTTGATATAAAAGAAAAAGATAAAAACAGACAAAAAATAATTTTTAAAAAACGTTTGTATAATTTCATATTTCCCTTTTGATTCTATTTAATATCATTACATATATTATATTCCCAAAGGATAAAAGAACCCTAAGAAAAAACAGACAAAAAATAAAGGATGTACCAATGTACATCCTTTATAAAGAAACTACTTAAACTTGCGCTTTCTAGCTGCCTCAGCCTTCTTTTTACGTTTTACGCTGGGCTTCTCGTAGCACTCTCTTTTACGAAGCTCGGTCAAAACACCGGACTTAACGCACTGTCTCTTAAAGCGACGAAGTGCGCTATCGAGAGTTTCATTTTCTTTTACTCTGATTTCTGCCATCTCTATTTCCCCTCCCTTCGCTATGCAAAGAGATAAAATCTCAATTTTTTTACTTAATAATTATAGAACATAAATTTTGTTTTGTCAAGGTATTTTTTGATAATTATGTAAAAAAATTCTATTTTTTTGTTAATTACTTTGTTACATGTTTTTTTGCGGCAGTGAGAGTGTTTTTTAGGAGCATGGTGATTGTCATAGGACCTACACCGCCTGGTACGGGAGTAATTTTTGAAGCCAACGGCTCAACAGCAACGAAGTCAACGTCACCGCAGAGCTTGCCGTCCTCTTTTCTGTTTATTCCAACGTCAATTACGACAGCACCCGGCTTGACCATATCTGCACCCACGAAGTTAGCTTTTCCAATAGCAACAACAATTATGTCTGCGCGTTTTGTTACTTCTTTCAAATCCTTGGTCTTTGAATGACATACGGTAACAGTGCCGTTCTCGGCCAAAAGAAGAAGTGCCATAGGCTTTCCAACGATATTGCTGCGTCCGATAACTACACATTCCTTACCGCTGATATCTACGTTGTAAAAATGGAGTAATTCCATTATTCCTGCGGGAGTGCAGGGAATGAAATCGTATTTTCCGCTTACGATTTTTCCAACGTTCTGTGGGTGAAACGCATCAACATCCTTTGAAGGATTGATAGCATTAATTATCTTGTCTTCCGAGATGTGTTTGGGCAAAGGAAGCTGAACGAGAATACCGTTGACGTTTTCGTCTTTGTTTAGGTCTTCAATTTTGTTAAGAAGAGCTTCTTCCGTAGTTTCCTCCGGCAATGTGATTTCATATGAATTGATTCCGACCCCAAGGCAAGCCTTATGCTTGTTTCTGACGTATACTGCAGATGCCGGATTATTACCGACAAGGATAACTGCAAGCCCTGGAGTTTTACCCGTTTCGTT
>JAZSBB010000059.1:0-8585 GCA_045602185.1 Eubacteriales bacterium | reverse complement strand
CGGCATCCATTCCGGGCATAATAGGAATTCTCAGCCCGGAATTAACCTCGGAAATCAACTTTCTGAATGATTGTGAAAAATCCTTATCTGCTGTGTCCGAATTTACCTCGTAAGCTACGTTAACAAAATCGAGCTTTGCGTTTCCCGATACCCATAAAGCGCCAAAGGGATTCTTCTCCATAAACTCGGGAATATTTTCGGCGCTCATAACGCCTCTCATAAGAGGGGCTGCGGTTTGACCGATTTTTTCTCTCAGCGTAAGCTCAGAGAGCTTAGTTTTTTAGAAAAGCGTTTCGTTATGCAAAATCTCCTGTGTCAAGAAATTTATTTTATCCGCTATAATAAATTACATATGAAGCTTTTAATGTTTTAAACTGCAATTTTGCCGTTTTTTAAAACTTTTTTGACTTTTTCTTACGAGATTTCGGGATAACCCGGAAGCTTTACGATTTTAGGCGTATGCTTCAAGGCGGGAATAATCTTTTCTTTAAGGTCGCAGGTTTTAAATTTCAAGGTAGAGGTATTTATACAAGGGTGGCAGCCGAAATATTCCTCTTTGAGAACGTCCTCGTCTATAAGGAGTGTGACGTCTTTATCAAGGTCGTTCATAAGTCCGAGCACCGAAAGGGAGCCTGGTGTTATATCCAGTAGCTCCTCCATAAGCTCCCCGGAGCCGAACGAAAGACGTGCCGAGCCTATCTGCTCTGATATGTCCTTAGTTTTGAACTGCTTATCCCCCGGAATGAGCAAAAGGTAAAACGCTGTTTTCTGGCGGTTGGTGAGAAACAGATTTTTACATACTTTTGCGTCTAACGCAGCATCGATTTCTCGACACGCCTCCATAGTCATAGCGGCATCGTGGTCTGCTCTGACGTATTCTATTCCCAGAGAATCAAGCAGGTCGTAGGAGCGTATTTCCTTTTTCAGTCTGCCTTCAAGAGATGCCGGTCTGCCGTTTTCAACAGTCATTTTCAGCCCTCCAGCTCGTCAAGAAATTCCTTAATCCTTTTAAGAGCTTCTTTTATGTGAGCAAGCGAATAACAATACGAGGCTCTTATATAGCCCTCTCCCGAATCGCCAAACGCCGTTCCGGGAACTACGGCAACCTTTTTGGAATAAAGAAGCCTTTCGCAAAATTCCTCACTTGAAAGCCCTGTGCTTTTTATGGACGGAAAGGCGTAAAATGCGCCGAAAGGCTCTCTGCATTCAAGTCCTATATCGTTAAAGCCCTTGACGATTATTCTTCTGCGCTTATCATATTCCTCAACCATCCGCTCAACGTCAGTATCTCCGGCTCTGAGAGCCTCGATTGCCGCATACTGCGAGGTCGTGGGAGCGCACATTATTGCGTACTGGTGCAATTTTATCATAACCGAGCAAAGCTCCTTAGGAGCGCACAGATAGCCAAGCCGCCAGCCCGTCATAGCAAACGCTTTTGAAAATCCGTTTACAAGTATAGTTCTCTCTCTCATACCCTCAACGGAGGGAACGGAGGTGTGCTGCTTGCCAAAGGTAAGCTCTGCGTATATCTCATCGGATATTACAGCAATATTAGTTTCCTTCAGCACCTCGCTGATTGCCTCTATATCCGACCTTTCCATTACTGCTCCGGTCGGGTTAGAGGGGTATGGGAGTATAAGCAGCTTGGTGCGCTCGGTTATAGCTTTTCGCAGCTGCTCCGCCGTGAGCTTAAAGCCGTTTTCTTCCTTGGTTTCCACTATTACGGGAACGCCGCCCGCAAGTCTGGTTATCGGCTCGTAGCAAACGTAAGAGGGCTGCGGAATTATCACCTCGTCACCCGTTGAGATAATCGCCCTCACGGCAAGGTCGATAGCTTCGCTGCCTCCAACCGTAATCAGTATCTCGGACTCCGGGTCGTATTCAGTCAAATATTTTCTCTTTACGTAAGAGGAAACCTCACAGATAAGCTCCTTAAGTCCTCTGTTCGCAGTGTACCCCGTGTAACCTTTTTCAAGTGTGCGAATGCCCTCGTTGCGTATTCTGCGAGGTGTTTTAAAATCAGGCTCGCCGACACCGAGGGATATTACACCCTCCATATTATTAGCTATATCGAAAAACCTGCGTATACCTGACGGCTTTATCTGCGCAGGTGTGGTCGCAAGCATTTTACCGTAATCAATCATAAGGAAATTGCGCTCCTTCTATCATCAAAATCAGAGCAAAGCTCTACCGAAAATTCTTTATACTGCTTCATTATAAACTGCGTTGCGGTAGAGGTCACGGAATCTATTACCGCAAGCTCCTTTGCAACAAACATAGCTATCTCCTGGAAGGTTTTTCCCTTTACTATGACCGAGAGGTCATAAGCTCCGGACATAAGAGCTACCGATTCAACCTCGGGATACTCAGCAACACGCTTCGCAACCTCCTCAAAGCCAAGTCCTGCGGTAGGCATAACCTTTAATTCTATAATTGCGCTCACACGTGCGGCGTCAACCTTGCTCCAGTCTATAATTCCTTTATAGCCCTTGATAATTCCGTTTGCTTCCATTTCGGCTATCTCGGCGGCAACCGCCTCTTTTGCGATGCCGGTTATAGCGGCAATATCCTCAACGCTCATTTTTGCGTCTTTTTCTATAAGCTTAAGAATTTTAGTGTTCATAAAAGCTCCTTTCGTTATGCCTTTTATTTTAAAATTAAGATACATTATTATACTCTTTTGTGTACGCTTTGTCAAGTTTTTATTCCCACTGCTTGCAAATTTTAAAAAAATAGGTTATAATATAAAAAACGGAGGTATTTTATATGAGTAATATTTGGCACGACATTTCGCCTAAGAGAATAACGCCCGAGGATTTTATCTGCGTAGTTGAAATATCAAAGGGCTCCAAGAAAAAATACGAGCTTGATAAGGAAACGGGCCTTATAATGCTCGACCGCATTCTTTATACCTCAACGCATTACCCCGCAAATTACGGATTTATACCCCGCACCTACGGTGACGATAACGACCCGCTTGACGTTTTGCTTCTCTGCGCTGAGCCGCTTGAGCCTATGTGCCTCGTCCGAGCTTATCCGATAGGCGTTATTTCGATGATAGACAACGGAAGAAACGATGAGAAAATCATTGCAATCCCCTTTGAAGACCCAAATTACAACCACTACAAGAGTATTAGCGAGCTTCCGAGCCATATTTTTGAAGAAATGAGCCATTTTTTCAGAGTCTACAAAAATCTCGAGCATAAAACCACGGCGGTAAACGAGGTTAGTGACAGAGAAACGGCAATCGGCATAATCAAAGATGCAATCGAAAGATACGTTGATAATTTCTGCAAATAATTCATAATACACCTCTGCCCCGAGCTAACAAAAAACTTTTAAAAAACTATTGACATTTAAGTTTTACTATGCTATAATATCAAAGCGAGCTTTTAAGGAAGCTCCCAGATACGTGGCGGATTAGCTCAGTTGGCTAGAGCGTCCGGTTCATACCCGGCAGGTCGTTGGTTCAAATCCGACATCCGCTACCACACTCTCGGCCCGTTGGTCAAGCGGTTAAGACACGGCCCTTTCACGGCTGTAACATGGGTTCGATTCCCGTACGGGTCACCAATAAAAACCTAAACCGAATTGTTTCGGTTTAGGTTTTTATTTTTGTCCCGTACCCACATCGAACACACTCAAAACACTTGTGTTTTGAATATGGGTTCGCATACCTCTCCCGAAGATCTGAAAGCTCGCTTTCAAGGCGCAGAGTGAGGGTATATTCATCTATGATGAAATTCCCGGCAAATTACACTTTTTGACTAAAATTTTCCATTCTTCTATTTACAAATCATTTTCAATATGGTATAATGTATATGCCAAAGCCAAACCACCATCACCTTCCATAGTAACATATTAAGTCTCCTTCTAAAAAGAAAGGAGAAAAGAATGAAATCTAAAGAAGAATTAGCTAAAGAATATCAAAAATTCGTTGAAGATATTTTAAAGGCTAGTAAAGATTTTTCTGATGCTGTAAATGGTTTAGCACCTGAAAATCTCGAAAGATTCAAGCGTGAAATGCGCACAATCTTGCCTGCTGGCATTGTTAATTTGTTTCAATTGCTAAATAGCTGATTTATGGTGACCAAGGGGCTAGCTCAAATGCATTAATTTGTTTTTGAGCTAGCCCCCTTTTGTTTGTGAATGAAGCACACCTTTGGTGCATTAAGACACTTTGTTAATGAAGTCGCTTCGCTAATTATTTTGTCTGCTTCGCTTCATACGAACGGAGCGAGTGCTTCATTGTTGCGTAGCAACTACTTCATAGGAGCGTAGCGAATGCTTCATTAAAAGGAGTAAATTATCAAAGATGATGAGCTAATTTCATCTAAAATGCATCAAAGCAAGGCTGAAATTCTGCCTTGTTTTCTTGTATATACAAGCACACGCCACAGTGCCAAAAAGGGATTCTTATTGAAATATTATACAAATTTGTGTTATAATTAAATGGTCAGTCAAGACGATTTAAAAGTATCTGCAGTTTTTTATAAAACAACATTTTTTCAAAAACGTGTTGTTCCGTTTCTCCTTGTAGCTTGGTATAATAAAGTCGCAACAAAATAAACCGAAAAGGAGAAAACAAAATGAACACAGACAGAATTTACGCAGAATCTATCGCCAATGAGTATTCCCCCAAGGACAGCTCCAAAATCGTTAAGCTTCGTAAACTTGACAGGAAAGCCAAGTTGCCTGCAACCATCTTCACTTACACGTTGGGTATTATATCCTCGCTTGTATTTGGTACAGGTATGTGCCTTGGAATGCAGGTTATCGGCAGCGGTATGGCTCATATGGTGCTTGGTATTATTCTTGGCATTATCGGTATGGTAGGATGTGGTGTGAACTACCCTATCTACAAGAAAATGCTTGAAAATGGTAAAAAGAAGTATGCTTATGAAATCGTGGAGCTTGCAAGAGAAATTAGCGAGGGAAAGTAAGCTATCAAGGAGGGCAGTCTTATGAATAAAAACGAAAGCAAATACTTTAATACGGCAATCAAAATGGACGAAGCCCTTGTTTCTTTGCTTGAAAAAAAGGATTTTGAATATATAACCATTAAGGAAATTTGCGAAACTGCAGGGGTAAACCGTTCTACCTTTTACCTGCACTATGAGAACACTTCGGATTTACTTGCTGAAACTACACGGTACATCCTTGATAAGCATTTAGCTTATTATTCAATAGATACAAAAGGGATTACAGAACGCTTTACAAATTATAACCTTGGGGATTTGCTTTTTACAACATCCGAATATCTTACGCCATACTTAACTTTTATCAAAGAAAACAGGCAAATTTTCAAGATTAGCATCAAGCACTTCAACTCAATGAATATGGATGAGGTATACGGCAAGATGTTCACGCATATATTCAATCCTATCCTTGAGCGCTTTTGCGTTCCCGAAAAGGAGCGTGATTACGTGATGAAATTCTATCTAAACGGCATATTTGCTATCGTAATGGAATGGCTTGATAAGAACTGTTCCGATGATATGGATACGATAATCAAGGTCATCATCGATTGCGTTATGGGCAAGAGAAATATTAATGAATAGAACACTCAAATCACCCTCATCTGCTTGCCATGAAAACTCAATTTAGCTTTATATTGGCTCACCAAAAGCAACCTAATCCGAACACAGATTAGGTTACTTTTCTTTTGGTGACTCGTACGAGGAATCTCACCTTTATGGCACTCCTTGTGGGTGCCCATCTCTTTTTTAGGGTTCCTTCTTAGTCGATACTGATTTTCACTTCGAACAGCCTCACGCCGTTTTTTAAACGGAGGTCGAGAAAATAGATGGGGCGTTCGGGACGGAAATCTGCCGAAGACGTGGAATAGTCACAAAGGGCGGCATCAAAGGATAGCGTCTTGTGTTTTTTTAGACTTTTCGGGCAGATTTTCAGGTTTTGTTTTTCGCCCTTCCCTTTTTGGCGCTCCTCTTTTGAGCGCCGTTTTTATTTTTTAGCAGAGAAAGCATTTTTGCAGCACTGTCGCATCTTGCGTTCTTTTTGCTTGCGCCTACGCCCTCGGCGGTTTTATCGCCGACCTTGCAGGAAACCTTAAAGCTCGGGCTTGACGAAGACGAATTCTCGGCTTCTCCGAGGTCGTAGAAGCTCGGGGACGGAAGCTTTACCGACCTTATGTATTCCACAAGGCTTTCGACTGCCTTATTGTCTATTTTGGGCTTTTTTTCGTTTTTCTCCTCAGCTATAAGCAACAAAAGCGTTTTTTCTGCAGCTGCCGCATCTGCAAGCTTCTGATTTTTTCCTTTTCCTACCGCATAAAGACGCTCTCCTATATAGCAGCCTCTTTCGTAGGTTTTTTTATGCTCGGGGCCGCTTTCAGATACCGTTTTATATACCGGGGAGGGAAGGCGGCGCTTTTTATCTGCGCACCATTCCTGAAGCGAATTTTTATAGCTTTGTATGGGCGCCTCGCTGCGCTTCATATAATGCTCAGCCGAGAGCATAAGCGAAACCGATTTTATAACCGGCGACATATTCATTCCGCTGTCTATATATATCGCTCCTATTATGCTCTCAAATAAGTTCTCCATTACGGACGGCTCGTCCTCTTCGCCAAGCTTCGTATCTCCCTCTCCCATTCTCATATAGCGGGAAAGCCCAAGTTTTTTTATTCTTTCCGAAAGATTCTTCTTGTCGCTGAGCTTTGACCTGATGTTTGAGAAATCGCCCTCGTCAAGCTCGGTCTTTATACCGTATTCATATCTTTTGGAAAAATCCTTTATTATCATTGTCACTATGGCGAGCGAGAGGGCGCTGTCACCGAAAAATTCAAGCACCTCGTTTGACTGGTAGCTTTCGTTTTTTGAGGGACGGCGCTCGTTGCAAAAGCTCGTTCTTGTAAACGCCTGTATAAGAAGGCTTTTATCACTGAAGGTATAACCTATTTTTTCTTCTATATCCTTTATGTTCTTTGAAAAATCCATTAAAAGTCCTTTCTTCTCCCTTTACGCCCACGATATCCCGGAAGGCTTCGGTGCTTTAATAATAGACTCGGAAAGGAGTTTCACTGCGTGTGAAAGTCTCTCCTCCGGACTCATAAGAGAATCCTCGTGTCTATTGACATAACCTTATCGTAACTGGCAAGTCTGAGATTTGATATTATATCTCTCCAGTAATCAAGTCCGTTTGCCCTGCTCCTTGCCCGAATTTATCGAATAGACGGTACTCTTTGTTTACTTATATCAATATTATAGCAATTTTCTTTTCATTTTACAAGATTTTTTTGATTTAACTTTTACAGAATCGTATCTTGACTTGACAATTATGGGAAAAAGGTATAAAATTTCTCTTGAATATATAAACTAGGTAAAAGGAGATTTACCACTTGGAGCATTTGATAGAGAAACAGATTTCAAGAGAAACGATATATAACGGTAAGGTTTTACGGGTGGTAAAGGACGAAATTCTTTTGCCAAGCGGCGAAAGGGGCGAAAGAGAATTTTGCCTTCATAGCGGCGCAGTTTGCGTTTTGCCTCTGCTTTATGACGGCAGAGTGATTATGGAGAGGCAGTATAGATACGCTCACGGCAGGGTGTTTTTTGAAATCCCGGCAGGCAAGCTTAATACTCCAAACGAAAATCCCCTCTCGGCAGCAAAAAGAGAGCTTCGTGAAGAAACGGGTGCCTCCGCAGGCAAATACGAATTTCTCGGCGAGCTGGACACCTCCCCTGCTCTTTTGACGGAAAAAATATATATGTATCTTGCCGAGGATATTTCCTTTGGCGAAAGAGAGCTTGACGAGGACGAATTTCTTGACGTTGAATTAGTTCCCTTAAAGGAGCTTTACGGTATGGTTATGAACGGAGAAATAAAGGATGCGAAAACGCAAATTGCAATACTGAAGGCTGCGCATCTGCGCCCAAAATATTTGTAAATAACTAAGTTAGATATATTTTGCATTTCCTTCGCTTGACAAATTTGTAAAAATGGTGTATTATATTTAACGTAGTATGAATTAACGGTTAACGTTATAATCGGTACTTAATTTGGAGGTTTATTATGGATATGGCTGTCAGTACGCTGAATCTTGCCGACATTTTAAAATATTTCAACATAGCCTTTTGGGTTATAGTCGGCTTGCTCGTTCTTATAGGAACGTTCAAGGGATATCGCAGAGGTATCTCAAGGCAAACGGTTCGTTTCTTAACGGTGATTGCTTCTCTGTTCCTTTCGATATACGCATCAAAGCTCTTATACAACGCAACTATAGTTTGGCTTGACGGTCAGACAACGGAGGATATTTTGCTGATGCTTGAATCCTACGGAATAAGTCTTGGGGAAAACCAAATTACTACCCTGCTTAATTACGTTGATACGAGAACACTGAACTTTATTCTTGCTATTCCCTTGGCGCTTTTCATAGTTCCGTTTATTTTTATTTTCGTTTTCATAATCATAAGCGGTGCTATGCTTATCGTTCACTGGATTCTTTCCAAGATTTTCGGTTTTTCAAAACGCCGTAACAACCATCTGACGAGAGGCCTTGGCGCACTTCTCGGTCTTATTCAGGGAGCAGCCGTAGCGGTAATACTTTTTGCTCCGCTCTCCGG
>JAZSBB010000058.1:0-11144 GCA_045602185.1 Eubacteriales bacterium | reverse complement strand
CTTGTCTGCATCAAGAAGCTCATTGGGGTTGCGCTTATGCTGAGCATAGTCTTTACGGAAAACGAAATACATAAGATTTCCGAACTTATCAACAATGGGAAGAGAATTGAGCTTGTGGTCCCAGATTATATCGTTTGCCGCCTTGAGAGTCGTTCCCTCGGGGGCGGTGATAAGCTTTTCAAGGGGAGTCATAAAGGTGGAAACCTTTTCGTCACCGTTCATACGGCTAACACGGTAATCTCTGCCGGTAACGATACCGAGAAGCTTACCGGTAGCGGTTCCGTCCTCCGTAACTGCCATAGTGTTATGACCGTTCTTTTCAACTAGGCGCAAAACGTCAGCAAGAGTATCGTCAGGGGTAAGGTTAGAGTCGCTTACTACGAATCCCGCCTTATAGCCCTTTGCTCTGGCAACCATAGCTGCCTCGTCCTCAATGGTTTGAGAGCCGTAAATAAACGAAACGCCGCCCTCCTTAGCGAGAGCTATTGCCATTTTGTCATCGGAAACCGACTGCATTATAGCGCTCGTCATAGGAATATTCATCATAATGGGGCATTCCTCTTTGCCCTTTTTGTATTTTACAAGAGGAGTTCTGAGGGAAACGTTTGCGGGAATGCATTTTTCATCGGTGTAGCCGGGAATCAGAAGATACTCACTGAAGGTGTGAGAGGGTTCGTTAAAGTAAATTGCCATTTTTTGTCCTCACTTTTTCATAGTTCGTTGTTATTTTAAATTATTTATAATATTTTAACACAGAGGCAACCTTATGTCAAGAGTGAAAATTACATAGAATTTCAGTAATTCTCAAGGACTTTAATGTACTTTATGACGGGCTTGTCCGATTCGTTTTCAACCGTACCGTTTCCAAAATAGCTCCATACGTAGTGCTTATAGGTTTGGTAATAGGGGTCGATAGAGTAGTCGTTGTGATAATCCGCAAGTATGGTTTTCGGGAAAACGGTTTCGGTTATTTTGTCAACAACCCTCATTCCCTCAACAACGTAACCGAAAGCCGCATAGCTGCCGTCCAGCGAATCCATAGCATCGGCGTTACAGATAAAAAACTGGCTGGACGCAGAGTTGTAATCGTCACTTCTCGCCATAGATATAACGCCTCTTTTGTGGCTTATATCGTTCTCGTGGCCGTTTTTGGAAAATTCACCGATTATCGTATTTTCGCTTCCGCCCGAGCCGTTACCCTTAGGGTCGCCGCCCTGAATCATAAAGTCTTTTATGATTCTGTGAAATTTAAGGCCGTCATAGAAGCCCTCGTTAACGAGAGAAAGAAAATTAGCAACCGTTATCGGCGCTGTCGTAGCGTCAAGCAGAACGACTATCTCGCCGTAGTCCTCAACGGAGATTTCAACGTAGGTGATATCCCTGCCCTCAATGCTTCTTTCGTCTGCGTACACGCAGGCGTTGGCAGAGCAGGAGGAGACGAAGGGAACGGTGAGAGATATAAGCATAAGTATCGCTATGATTTTTTTCATTTTTTGCTTTTTACCTTCCTATATTTTGTGTTATAAAGATTTCAACGGCTTCATATCCCGAAATGCCGCCCGCCTTTGATGCGGCGTCAGCCTTTATGAGAGCGGAAAGCGACTCGGATATTTTTTTTGAGCCCAGCTTTTTTGCTGCAGCGGTGTATAGCCCGAGCTTATAAGGGTGGAATTTCATAATTGCCGCTATATCGGCGGCGTTGCGCCCCTCCTCGATAAAGAGGGCGATAGACATAAGGTCGGCGTAGGTCCTTGAAAGCTGAGCGATAGCGGCTCCCGCCTCAATTCTTTGCTGCTTCATATCGGCAAGCGCAAGAAACGCCTTTTCCACGTTTTTCTCTATTATGGAATTTGATATCGCAAATGCGTCACACTCTATACTGGCAGAGGTTATTTCTTCAACGTCAGAAACGGAAACGGAGCTTTTTTCGTTTGCCTTCGCATAGGCAGCGAGCTTTTCAACCTCGAAGCTCAGCGTCTGCATTGAATGCCCCACTCTCATAATCAAAGCGTTAAGGACGTCCAAGGAAGCCTCTATTCCTTCCGCCTTAAAGTGCCTGTTGAGCCAGGAGAGCAGCTGGGAGTCGGTCGATTTTTCAAACGAAATTATATCGAAAACCTTTGAAAGACGGGTGTATAGCTTTGAGGGACGCTTTGGCGTTCCGATATCAAAGCCCTCGGGCAGAGCCGTGATAACCACAGTCGCGTACGGATAGTCTGATTTTTCCTCTGCGAGAGAGATAAGCTCGCCAAGCTCCTTTTCCTTTAGCTTTGACAGCTCTGCAAATCTCCATTCTATGAGCTTGTAATCAGACATCATAGGCGGAGCCTTTACCGCTTCGCTAAATGCCGTAATACTAAAATCTGCGCCGTCTATCTGTGCATAATTAAAAACTGCAAACGGGTCGTCCTCTGCGCATATCAGCTTTTTGATTTCGTTTCGGTAGTAGCGCTTTAGGTATTCCTCCTCGCCGCAAAGAACGTACCAGCCGGGAGCGCTGCCCGATTTTATTTTTACTTTTAAATCAGAAACGGTCATAGCATAGTTACCCTTATTTTCATAGCGGTTTTTCTTTTTGCGCCCCCTATCGTCATATCGTATATCAGCGATATTTCGCCCCCGTCAAGAGAAAGAGAATTGCGTATGCGCCTCGTGTATATTTCGGTATCGAAGCTATACGGGGGAACGGAATAAAGAGCTTCGGTGCGCCCGCCCTCAATGAATACAAATTCATAATTTGCGCTTCCGCTTTTTTTGACGGTTACGCCGTTTTTCGAAACGGTAATTTTGGAATTCATTTGTGTATCGGCGCTATTTTCGGCGTAAGAAAGCAAAATGCTTTCGCCAAAAAAGCTCAGCTCTCCCTCAGCCTCGCTAAAGGTTTTTTCTGCGTCCTCTGCGGCGCCGTTATCCGAAAGCTCCTCTATAAAGGATTCGGTATATATTTTCACTCTTTTCGTCAATGCCATAATTTACCGCCCCAAAAACTTTAATAAAAATAAATGTTGCAGCCCTCACACAGAAAAAATTCCTGCGTGAAGGCGCAACAAATCGGTAGCTTAAAGCTTTTTCTTTCTCATATTGTATTCGCTTCTCGGATTTATAAACTCACGCCAGTTAAGCTCTCCGTGGTTAAGCGCAGTTACGAGAGCCTCGGCGGTGGCTATATTCGTTGCGAGAGGAATGTTGTGTATGTCGCATAGGCGCAAAAGGCTTTCCTCAGCCTCTGATATTTCTTTTGCGGGGACGGTGCTTCTGAAATAGAAAACCAGGTCAACCTCGTTAAAGGAAATTCTGGAGGCTATCTGCTCGGTTCCGCCGGAGCTTCCCGCAAGGAAGGTTTCTATCTCAAGGCCGGTTGCATCAGCGATATATTTGCCGGTGGTGTGGGTTGCAATAAGGTGGTGTCGGCTGAGTATTCCGCAATAAGCGATGCAAAATTGAGCCATTAATTCTTTTTTATTGTTTTCGGCAATGATAGCTATATCCATAATAATCCTTTCTGTCGCAAAACCCGAATAACGACTCGAATAGCTTTGCTGTTATTATTTAAAAATGTTCGTATGCATTATTATACCACTTATTTAATCCTTTGTCAATCGGGTGGGTAAGATTTTAAAAAACTTTTGGCATAAAATGGATAATGCCGTATTTCGTACAAAAAGACAAAAATTTTCAAAAAATAGTAAAGAATATTGCAAATATATATTGTAAAATTCAAAAAAGCGTGATAAAATATAATCTCAGAATAATATAAGGTGGAAAAAAGCAGATGGAGAAATTCAGAAGAATAGGCGTTCTTACGTCAGGAGGAGACGCCCCCGGTATGAATGCGGCAGTAAGAGCAGTAGTGCGCACTGCTATTGAAAACGGCGTAGAGGTTATGGGTATTTACAGAGGATATTCGGGACTTATTGACGGAGATATAAAGCCCCTCGAAGTCAGAGACGTTTCGAATATAATAAATAAAGGCGGAACAGTGCTTTATTCCGACAGATGCCCCGAGTTCAAGACTGAGGAGGGTATGAGCCGTGCCGTTGAAACCTGCAAAAAGCTTTGTATTGACGGTATAGTTGCGATAGGCGGTGACGGAACCTTCAGAGGAGCAACCGACCTTACCGCTCACGGAATTCCCTGCGTTGGAATCCCCGCAACGATAGATAACGATATTTCTTCAACGGATAATTCTATAGGCTACGATACGGCTATGAACACCGTTATCGAGCTTGTTGATAAGCTCAGGGATACCTGCGAATCTCACGCACGCTGTAACGTAGTTGAGGTTATGGGCAGAGGAGCGGGTGATATTGCGCTCAATACCGCTATTGCTTCGGGCGCAACGGCTTGCGTTATTCCCGAATTTCCCTATGATGCGGACGAAATTTGCGAAAAGATAAATAAGGCAAGAAAGCTCGGCAAGCGTAATTTTATAGTTATCGTTTCCGAGGGCGTTGGCTCTGAATATGCGCCTATGCTTGCAAGGAAAATAGAGGCAAAAACCGGCGTTGAGTCTAAGTTTGCGAGACTTGCGCACATAGTAAGAGGCGGAAACCCGAATCTGCGTGACAGAGTTATGGCGTCCGAGATGGGCGTGTTTGCCGTCAGAGAGCTTCTTAGCGGAAATTCTAATCTGGTTATCTGTCAGAGAAACGGCGATATCGAAGCTATAGATATCAATTTTGCTCTTATTCTCGACAGAATGTATAAGGGAAAGCTGAAGGACGGCGACCTTGACGCATTTACTCCCGACCAGATAGAGAAAATGGAAGCGCTCGTGAAGGAAAGACGTGCCGAAATGGCGGTTATTTATGACGTAGCTTCGACAATAAATCTTTGATTTTAAAAAAAGAATTGCAAACGGATTAAAAAGAAAGAGCAATTCGGCTATAAAAACGAACAGAGCAAGAATAGAAGGATTTGTTTCCTTCCTTGCTCTGTTTTACGTGTTATAAGGGGTTTGCGTTTTTTGTGCGTATCTTCGGTTGCGCATTTTTTTATATGCTGATATCACTTTGCCGTAAGGCAAAACTTCACTATCCGTAGGACAACTTCACTTACAAGGTAAACTTCACTTGCCCGAAGGGCAAACTTAGTTCGGCGACCTGCTTTTTGCAGGTCGCCGATTGCTTTATTTCTTTTTTCTTTTGCCTATACTGCTGGTTATATTTACCGTAAGATTGGTTATGTCTCTTATCGGGTCGATATTAAGGAAGGTTTCCATAGCCTTAGTTCTGAGCCTTTTTTCTATGAAGGCTTCTATCCTTCTTCTGAAGGTTTGAAGCAAGAGCGTTACCGCCGAGCAGGAAATTAAAATTATTCCAAACACGGGAAGATGCTCAAAGGCTGTCGCAAATCCGAACATATCGTTAAAAAGGAAAATAGAGCAGGGTATTACTATACCAAGACAGGCACAAACGATAGAAACCACCGCCACACGCCATTTCGTGTAAGGACGGCAAAGCGCCAAAAGGTTTATCAGTCCAACGACCGTAACGCTCCAAAGCGCTATTGAATTTCGGCATTGCAGAGAAACTGAGCTCATAGTTTTTTCCACAATCATAAGGGCAAGAACGGGTATGAACATAGCTATCGCATTCGGAATGCTCTTTATCAGGACGGTTTCTATGTACGAGCCCTCAATGCGCTTATTGTTAGGCTCCAAGGCAAGCATTACCGAGGCAAAGCCTATAACGAAAAGCTCAAGAAGGAAAAGGTTGTTGGGGTCGAAGGGGTATCCGGATATCGTTATGACGGCAATAAGACCGACAATTATTGCAAATACGGTTTTCATTAGGAAAAGAGAGGAGGACTGTCTGACGTTGTTTATACAGCGCCGGCCTTCCCTAACAACGTCCGGAAGCGTTGCAAAATCCGAGTTAAGAAGAACTATCTGAGATATCTTTCTTGCAACCTCGCTTCCGTCAGCCATAGCTATGGCGCAGTTGCTTTCCTTTAGGGCGAGGGTGTCGTTAACTCCGTCACCCGTCATTGCAACGGTATGGCCGTTTTCCTTGAGCGTCTTTATAAGAAGAACCTTTTGCTCCGGCGTAACTCTGCCGAATACCGCATAATTTTCAGCAGCCTCTATAAGCTCTGTATCGCTTATGTCCTCGCAGGAAAGATATTTTTCGGCATCGTTTATCCCAACGCTTTTCGCTATCGTACCAACGGTTGCGGCGTGGTCGCCCGAAATTACCTTGACGGTAACGCCCTGCTCCTGAAATTTCGCAATAGTATCCTTTGCGGCGGGGCGTATTCTGTCGCTTATAGCTATCAGGGCTACGGGAGCACCCTGCATATCAAGGCTTTCGTGCCTTGAAAGCAGAATTACTCTGTGGCCTTGCTTTGCGTGCTCCTCTATGAGTTTCTCCATTTCCGAAGAAACGGGGCAGGGCACGAAATGGGGAGCGCCTATTGCGTAAGCGCCTATACCCTCTATATCAACGGCGGAGTATTTTCTCGCTGAGGAGAATGGAACCTGGCTTATGACGTTTTTCTCAGAAACGTCCTTTCCGAAATAGTCGGCAAGAGCCCTTGACGTATTGTTTACGGAAGCCTCGCACCCCTCTATAGCCGAGATTATTTTAAAAAGCTCATTATCTGTCGTTTGGTCAAGAAGAAAGTATTTTTCAACCTGCATCGTTCCGTCCGTTATAGTGCCGGTTTTGTCAAGGCAGATAACGTCAGCGGAGGCGAGCATTTCTATAGAATACATATCCTGAACCAGCGTATTCTTTTTTGAAAGGCTGACAACGCTCAGGGTAAGAGTCATAGTTACGAGAAGATATACGCCCGCAGGGATAGTGGCAACCACGAATCCGCAGGTTTTCGTTATTGCCAGGATTACATCGCCGTTTCCCACTATGTAGTTAACAACGGCAAGTACCGTAGCAAGCGGAAGCATTATAACGCCTATCGACTTTATGAGTCGGTTAAGGTCACGGAATAGGTTTGAGGCAGGCGCCTTGAAGCTTTTTGCCGCCTTTTCGAGCTTGTGCATATAGTTGTCTTTGCCAACGTTCACAACCTCGGCGTAAACGCTTCCGCTGACGAGAAAGCTTCCTGCAAGAATACGGTCGCCGGGCTGCTTTTTTATCGCATCTGCCTCGCCGGTAAGCATACTTTCGTTAGCCTCTGCAACGCCAGAAACGACAATGGCATCGGATAGAACCTGCTTGCCAAGCTCCACGAGCATAATATCCCCGATAACGATATCCTCGCTTCTTACCGTTTGAAGCTCGCCGTCACGCAGAACGGTGGCTAACGGGTCGGTGGTAACCGAGAGCTTTTCAACTGCTCGCTTCGCCTTGATTTCCTGAATGATAGCTATAATCGTGTTAAGGGAAACAACCACCAGAAAGGTAAGGTTTGAATAGCTATGGCAAAGAATCAAAACTAAGGTGATAACCGCCCAAATCAGATTGAAAAAGGTAAAAAGGTTGTCGGTGATTATTTTAAAGTAGCTTTTTCCTATTTTATCCGTGGTAATATTCGATTTTCCTTCGCTTTTAAGCTGCGCTGCCGCCAAAGAGGTCAGTCCTTGGGGAACGCCGTGTGTTTCATCAAAATTTTCCATCAGAAGTCCTTGTTGCTGTTTATAGTAAAGCTTTTATGAGCACTGACAATATCTTATCATAAAAACAACGCAAATGTCAATCAGCACACGAGAAGTATTCGAAAAAATTTAAAAGCTATTGACAATTGTAAATATATAAAGTATAATATTAAGCGTTAAAGACGTTGACGAAGACAGTAGATATGCAAATTTTCTCTTTTACAGCGAGTCGGGTACGGTGTGAGCCGACAGGGAACGCATATGCGAATATCACTTCCGAGTTGCCTCCTGAAATAAGAGTAGGGGGAGCCGCAGGCACAGCGTTATCGGTGCCCATATTGATGGATATGCGCATAATATACGTTTTTTGCCCGTTTCCGTCTTTTTCGGAAGCGGTTTTTTATTTGATTTTTTTGAAAAATGGAGATACGTATGGAGCTTTACAGAAAGGTTTCCACAAACCTTAATTTTGTGGAAAGAGAAAAAGAAACCAGAAAATTCTGGGAGGAAAACTCTATATTCGAAAAGAGCATAAGCTCTCGCAAGGAGGGGGCGGACTACACCTTTTACGATGGCCCTCCCACCGCAAACGGAAAGCCTCATATAGGCCACGTTCTTACCAGAGTTATAAAGGATATGGTTCCCAGATACCGCACTATGAAGGGTAACAGAGTTCTTCGTAAGGCGGGCTGGGATACTCACGGCCTTCCCGTTGAGCTTGAGGTTGAAAAGAAACTCGGAATAGACGGAAAGGACCAGATTGAGAGCTACGGACTTGAGCCGTTTATCGCTCACTGTAAGGAATCGGTATGGAATTACAAGGAGATGTGGGAGGATTTTTCCGCAACTGTCGGCTTCTGGGCAGATATGGATAACCCCTACGTTACCTATACCAACGATTTTATTGAGTCTGAATGGTGGGCGCTCAAAAAAATATGGGATAAGGGGCTTCTTTATAAGGGCTTTAAAATAGTTCCTTACTGCCCTCGCTGCGGCACTCCCCTCTCCTCTCACGAGGTTGCTCAGGGCTATAAAACCGTCAAGGAGCGCTCGGCGGTCGTTCGCTTCAAATGCGTGGGTGAGGACGCATATTTCCTCGCTTGGACGACAACGCCTTGGACTCTGCCCTCAAACACTGCGCTTTGCGTAAATCCCGAGGACACCTACGTAAAGGTAAAGGCGGCTGACGGATACGTATATTATATGGCGAAGGAGCTTTGCGATAAGATTCTCTCCCCCTTGGCAAAGGAAGGCGAGAATGCTTACGAGATTCTTCTCGAAATGAAGGGCAGTGAGCTTGAGAGAAGAGAATACGAGCCGCTCTTTGACTTTGCGGCAGCCGCTGCGCAAAAGCAGAAGAAAAAGGCTCATTACGTTACCTGCGACAGCTACGTAACTATGTCTGACGGTACGGGTATCGTTCATATCGCTCCCGCATTCGGTGAGGACGACAGCCGTGTCGGAAGAAAATACGACCTTCCATTCCTTCAGTTCGTTGACGGAAAGGGAGAAATGACTGCCGAAACGCCTTATGCCGGAATATTCGTCAAAAAGGCAGACCCGATAATTCTTACCGACCTCGACAAAGCGGGAAAGCTTTTCGCAGACCCCAAGTTTGAGCACGAATATCCGCACTGCTGGAGATGCAATACCCCGCTCATATACTACGCACGTGATACTTGGTTTATAAAAATGACAGACGTGCGTGAAAATCTTATCAGAAACAACAATACGGTAAAATGGTTCCCCGAAAGCATAGGAAAGGGACGCTTCGGCGACTGGCTTGCAAACGTTCAGGACTGGGGAATTTCGAGAAACAGATACTGGGGAACGCCCCTTAATATCTGGGAGTGCTCTTGCGGACACCGCCATTCTGTCGGCTCTATTGAGGAGCTTCGGGCTATGTCGGATAACTGCCCCGAAAATATAGAGCTTCACCGCCCCTTCATTGACGCCGTAACTCTCAGATGTCCCGAATGCTCAGGCGTTATGAAAAGAGTTCCCGAGGTTATCGACTGCTGGTTCGACTCAGGCTCAATGCCCTTCGCTCAGTGGCACTATCCCTTCGAAAACAAAGAGCTTTTCGACTCTCAGTTCCCCGCAGACTTTATAAGCGAGGGCGTTGACCAGACAAGAGGCTGGTTCTATTCGCTTATGGCTATTTCAACACTGATATTCGACTGCGCTCCCTATAAGAACGTTCTGGTTCTCGGCCACGTTCTCGATAAGGACGGTCAGAAGATGTCTAAGTCGAAGGGAAATGCCGTAGACCCATTCGAAGCTCTTGAAGCCTACGGAGCAGACGCTATACGCTGGTATTTCTATTCGAACTCTGCGCCCTGGCTTCCCAACCGCTTCTTTGGCGATGCGGTAATCGAGGGACAGCGTAAGTTTATGGGAACGCTATGGAACACCTACGCCTTCTACGTGCTTTACGCTAACATTGACGGCTTCAACCCTACGGAATACACGCTTGATAAGGCCTCGCTTTCGGTTATGGACAGGTGGATACTTTCAAAGCTTAACAGCGCCGTTAAGACGGTGGACGAGTATCTTGACGGTTATAAGATAACCGAGGCAACGAGAGTGCTTGAGGGCTTTGTTGACGAGCTTTCAAACTGGTATGTCCGCCGCAGCCGTGAAAGATTCTGGGTAAAGGATATGCCAAAGGACAAGATTAACGCATATCTCACTCTCTACACTGCGCTCGTTACGGTTGCCAAGCTTTCTGCACCGCTTATTCCGTTTATGACGGAGGATATATACAGAAACCTCGTTTGCTCGGTTGACAAAAACGCTCCCGAGTCTATCCACCTTTGCGATTACCCCGAGGCTGACACTGATATGATAGACAAGTCGCTCGAGGAGAATATGGAGGAGGTCGTTGACGTTGTCGTTCTCGGCAGAGCCTGCAGAAACGCCGCAAACATCAAAAACCGCCAGCCTATAGCTAAGATGTACGTTAAGGCGGAAAGAACGCCTGACGAAAGCTTTATTGACGTTATCGCCGAGGAGCTTAATCTCAAGGAGGTTGTGTTCACCGACAACGTAAGAGAGTTTACCACCTATAGCTTTAAGCCTCAGCTTCGTACCGTAGGCCCGAAATACGGAAAATATCTCGGCGGCATAAAGACTAAGCTTTCGGAGCTTGACGGAAACGAGGCTATGGACGAGCTTGACGCTACCGGCTCACTTAAATTTACCGTTTCCGATGCCGAAATCGTTTTAACGAAGGAAGACCTTCTCATTGAAATGACGAAGAAGGAGGGCTTTGAATCTCTCGGAGATAAGGGAATTACTGTCGTTATAGACAAGCGCCTCACTCCCGAGCTTATCGAGGAGGGTAACGTCCGTGAGATAATCTCCAAGATTCAGACAATGCGCAAGGATTCCGGCTTTGAGGTTATGGATAGGATTAAGGTTGCCTTTTCCGAGAACGCCGCAGTTCTTGGGGTTGCCATTAAAAACGCAGAGCAGATAAAGGACGAAACGCTTGCCGATTCCGTTTCAGAGGGAACGCTCAAATTCTCTAAAAAATGGAATATCAACGGCGAGGACGTGGTTATTTCGGTTGAAAAGGTTTGATTTG
>JAZSBB010000057.1:0-3115 GCA_045602185.1 Eubacteriales bacterium | reverse complement strand
TAAATTGCGGGAGGAATAAGCATCGCAAGATTGGTTTTTCCGCAAGCAGAAGGGAACGCTGCGGAGATATACTTAACCTCACCTTCGGGATTCTCGATACCGAGAATAAGCATATGCTCTGCCATCCAGCCTTCCTTACGGCCGAGGTAAGATGCTATACGAAGAGCAAAGCATTTCTTTCCGAGAAGAACGTTTCCGCCGTAGCCGGAGTTAACCGACCAAATAGTATTATCCTCGGGGAAATGGCAGATATATCTGTTATCCTCGTCAATATCCTTACGTGCGTGAAGGCCCTTTATGAAATCTGCGCTGTCACCGAGAGCGTCAAGAACGTTGAGACCGACCCTCGTCATAATAAGCATATTAAGAACAACGTAGATAGAATCGGTAAGCTCGATACCGTATTTAGCAAAATCGGAGCCTACAACGGACATAGAGTAAGGAATAACGTACATCGTTCTTCCCTTATAAGAGCCGTCATAAAGCTTAGAAAGCTTGGCGTAGCACTCTACGGGGTCCATCCAGTTATTTATATTACCGGCGTCTTCTTTCTTTCTCGTGCAGATAAAGGTTCTTCCCTCTACTCTTGCAACGTCGTTGATTGCGGTTCTGTGAAGATAGCAGTTAGGAAGCTTTTCTTCGTTAAGCTTGAGCATTTCGCCGGTTTTTACCGCAATTGCACGAAGCTCCTCAGCTTGTTTTTCCGAGCCATCGATAAGGACGATTTCGGAGGGCTTCACCATTTCAGCCATCTCGGAAATCCACTCGTTTACAAACTTGTTGGAAGTTACGTTTGTGTTCATTAGTATATCTCCTTAAAATTTATTAATCGTTTATTAGCTGACTTTTTATAAAAAGCCAAACCTTCCACAAATAGATTATATCATATATATTCTACTTTTTCAATAATAAATTTAAATATTTTTTCCATTTTTTGATTGTTTAAAATTTGGATACAAATTACGCCCGATTTTTCTCTTTTTCTCTTTTGCGGTATTATGCTTCATTTTGTCGCAGAGTGACGCTTTTACTTGATTTTTGCTTGGAATTGGTAAATTTTACCATTTAATAGGGCTGAAATTCGTTAATTTTTTCGCTAAATTTACCCTTGATTTTGCTATTTTGTTTGTGGTAAAATGTACTTACGTCAACAATTTCCATATTTTACCATTTATCAAAAACAAAGGAGAAAATCAATGAAAAACAACGCAAAAATTCTTATTTGTGACGAAAACCCCGAAGAAAGAGCAAAACTCAGCGAAAAATTATATGCGGCAGGATATGCAAAATGCGATTCTGCGGCAGATGGCGAGCGGGCGCTTGAAATGATTGAGAAGGGTGAGTACGACATCGTTATAACGGATTTATGGCTTTCCGGTATTGACGGTATTGGTATGATAAGATCATCTTTAAAGCTCGGACTTATAAATGCCCCTTCGTTTATTCTTATGTCCCCGATTAACAAGCAGGCAATTCTCGTAGAAGCAACCGAGGCGGGCGCAGACCTCTGCATACCGAAGCCCTTCGATTTTTCTACACTTACCGCTCATATAGATTCCCTTTTGAAGCTGCGTACACGCAACTATGAAACCGAGGACAGCGGCGGAAGGCTTACGAACGACATTGAGGCTCAGGTAACGAAAATTATCCATCAGATAGGCGTTCCGGCTCATATAAAGGGTTATCAGTATTTGAGAACCGCCATACTTATGACGATAGAAAACAATGATATAATAAATTCGGTAACCAAAATTCTTTATCCAAGCGTAGCGAAGAAATATCAAACGACTACCTCCAGAGTTGAAAGAGCAATAAGACACGCAATAGAGGTGGCTTGGGACAGAGGGGACGTTGACGTTCTCAACTCATATTTTGGATACACGATACAAAACAGCAGAGGAAAACCCACAAATTCCGAATTTATAGCTATGATAGCAGATAATTTGCGTTTAAAATTCAAATACGCTACGGTATAGGCAAACAAAAAAATGCCGCCCTAAAGCGACATTTTTTAAATTTTTCAGTTAAAGTATCTTCTGCCTTCCATAGCACGATACAGCGTTACCTCGTCTGCATACTCGATATCTCCGCCAACCGGGATTCCAAACGCAAGTCTGGAAACCTCGACTCCGTAAGGCTCAAGTATTCTTGCAAGATATGCCGCCGTTGTGTCACCGCCGGGCGTGGGATTGGTTGCGATTATTATTTCCTTCACCTCTCCTCCCTTTACCCTTTCAACAAGCGCAGAAAAGGTAAGGTCTGACACCGTTACGTTATCTATAGGCGAAAGCGCACCGCCGAGCACGTGGTATAGCCCCTTGTATCCGCGCACCTTCTCCATAACCATAACGTCCTTGGGGTTTTCCACAACGCAAATTACCGTTCTGTCCCTATCCTCGTCAGAGCATATCCCGCATTTGTCCGGGGAAACGGAAAGCCCAAAGCATATTGGGCATTTATAAACGTCTCTTTTTAGAGAAAGCACCGCATCGGCAAAGCGCATCGCCTCGTCATCGGTAAAATTTAACGCAGCAAAAGCATAGCGAGCCGCAGTTTTGCTTCCGACACCGGGAAGCCTGCGAAATTCTTCAATAAGCCTTTGTATAGGCGCAATATAATCTGCCATACTCAGAACATTCCCGGAATGCTCATAGTTCCGGTCAGCTTAGACATTTCTTCCTGAGATACTGTTTCTACCTTCTTGATTGCCTCGTTCATAGCTGCGGTGATAAGATCCTCGAGAGTTTCAACGTCATCGGGATCGACTATTTCCTGCGCAAGTTTTACGTACAAAATCTCTTTTTTACCGTTAATCTTGACGTTTACAACGCCGCCGCCCGCAGAGATATCGTATTCACGGGCTTCAAGCTCAGCCTGTAAATTTGCCATATCCTCCTGCATTTTCTGCGCCTGCTTTATCATAGACTGCATATTTCCTGGGCCGCCCATTCCCGGCAATCTTACTTTCATTGCTTATTCCTCCTGTTTTTAAACAAAATTTTATATAAATTAAATGTTATCTAAGTCGCTTTTAAAGGAGCCGTTAGATTCCCGGGATTTCGGTTTCACCGAAACGGACACCTCCGAAGCATCAAGGCCTTCCTTTTCCGCTATT
>JAZSBB010000056.1:0-18144 GCA_045602185.1 Eubacteriales bacterium | reverse complement strand
AAATCCGCTAGCTTAAAATAATTCTTACCTAAAGCTTGGAGAAATTCTCGATATTTTCTGATATTGAACGAAGCAAAGTAGGAACTTTGTGAGTGAGATATCGGGAAATAGCGTGGATTTATATAGCTTTAGGCGTGTTCGTATTGGGTTGCGCTTGCCTATGCCTAAATGCGACAGCCCCTTTTAGTAAAGTTCGTGCTAACGCACGGGTGAAGCTGTTTATTCTGTTCTTAGCGCTATAACTGGGTCCTTCTTAGCTGCGCTGCTTGCGGGAATAATTCCCGAAAGGCAGGTTAGTCCAACGCTCAAAAGTATCAGAAGCACTGCCTGATAGAATGGGAGCGCTGCAATAGACGAATAGTTGATAATCGGCGCTAAAATTAGGTTGACGATTATCGAAACTCCATAGGTTACGCCTATACCTATAAGACCGGCAAGCAGACCTATTATGAATGCCTCCGCATTAAAGAGGTGGCTTACGTCCTTTTTCCTTCCTCCGAGAGAGCGGATAACTCCGATTTCCTTTATTCTTTCAACTACCGAAACGTAGGTTATAATTCCTATCATTACCGTTGATACCACAAGAGAAACCGATACGAAGCCGGCAAGAGCGTAGGTAACCACGTCTATCATAGTGGTAAGCATTGAAATAACAAGCTCAAGAGCGTCAGTGTAGCTAACGTCAGTGCGGTCTTTCTCGGCTATTTTTACAATGCTATCACCGTCATTGTAGATTAGCTCTCCCTTTTGGTTCCAGTCGTTAAGCCACGTTGCAACCAAGTCTTTGTCTTCAAAGGAAACGGGGTAGATAAGAACTCTGTTGGGAACGTCATTACCGCCGTAGTATCGGACGAGTCTTTCTTTCATTTCCTTATGGTCGAATTCGGTATCTTCCGAGTCGGAGCCGCCCATAAAGGAATTCATCATATCGTCCATTGACATAGGGGGAGAAACGTAGCCGGTTACTTTTTTAGTTTCAGCGGGCTTTGTGTCCTCTTTGTCAGCATCGTATGTATACTCGTATTCGTAGGGGAAATAGTAGTTCATAAGAGCCGCAGTGGTAGAATTATTTTCGTCAATATTTTTTATATGGTTAAAGAAATTTTCACTGTGGATTTTGCTTTCCGCAAGAATATGGGTTGCGAGGTCCTCGGTGTAGTATATGCCGGACGTGAGTGAGCCGAAATTAACGCCGTCCTTTGCCGTGAGAATTCCCACTACCTTGAGGTCAACTGCGCCCTCCTTTGAAAATTCCTTGCCCTCCTCATCGGCCAGATGGTTATGCTGGAAGGTTTTTATGGGCATAGGAAGACCGGGATAATTAACCTCTACGGAGCCGAATACGGTGTCGTTGGGATACCAGGTAAATTCCTTTCCTATAAGCTCGTCATAGGTAAAGCAATTCTTGTAAAGCTCCTTATTGTAGGTGTCCTCGGTTGCCTTACTTACTATTTCAAGGAACTGGTCCTGGGTGAAAAATCCGAATCTCGCAAGAAGAAGGTCGGATATTTCGTCCTCGGAATTGAGAACCAGAACCACCTCGTCCTTCTCGGTTGCAATTTTGCTTCCCTCACCAACAAGGTCATACTGCGTCATTATGTAATCGGTACTGTTGGGAAGCTGCGAGAAATTCGGAGCAAGGGTGGTTATAAGACTTGCGTAGTCTTTGGCTTTTGGGTGCTCCTTAAGAATAGAGGAATATATTGACGTAAGAGCGCTTATTGATATTTTTTTGCTCTCCCCGTCCTCCGTTTCCTTAAAGTCGGTATAAACGTTTGAGTTAAGGCCTATTCCGTAGGAGAGAAGCATAGCGCTGTAGTAATTTGACGGCATAGCCTTCACGTAATCCATATACTCTTTCGTGAGGGTGTTTTCTACTACGATTGTTTCGATATCCTTACCCATCTTGGCAAGATACTCAACGAGGGAGGAAACGTAAACCTTTCCGTCCTCCTTTATGATTTGTTCAATCTGTTCTGCCTCCATCATTCCGGTAAGGGCGGCAAGGTCATAAGTCGTTTCGGCAATCTCAATGGGATTTCCCGAAAGCATATCGTCTTCCATAGATGCGATATACCCCTTAATTCCCGACGAGAATGCAAGCACGAGCGCAATACCGATAATTCCTATCGAGCCGGCTATTCCTACCATTATCGTTCTGCCCTTTTTGGAGATAAGGTTTCTTGCAGAAAGCATAAATGCGGTGAAAAACGACATCTTTGCCTTCTCTTTTTTTGGAGCTGCGGAGCCCTTTTTTTGATTTGTTGCGGATAGGGAAAGAAGCTCGGCGGCAGCCTTAGCGTTAGCCTTGCATTCAAGAACCTCGTCCTCTGCGGAGAAGGGATTGGTGTCCTCAACCACAAGTCCGTCAAGAAGCCTTATAATTCTTGAAGAATATTCCTCTGCAATTTCGGGGTTATGCGTTACCATAATGACGAGGCGTTCGCCCGAAATTTCTTTTATAAGGTCCATTATCTGCTTTGTGGTAACCGTGTCAAGAGCGCCGGTAGGCTCGTCAGCAAGAAGAATTTCAGGGTCGTTTACGAGAGCTCTCGCTATCGCAACTCTCTGGCACTGTCCGCCCGAAAGCTGATTTGGGCGCTTGTAATATTTATCCGAAAGCCCCACTCTGTCAAGAGCAAGCTTGGCTTTTTTAGTTCTTTCTTCCTTGCTTATGCCCGATATGGTCAAGGCAAGCTCAACGTTTCCAAGCACCGTCTGGTGAGGAATAAGGTTGTAGCTCTGGAAAATGAAGCCTATTCTGTGGTTTCTGTATACGTCCCAGTCTCTGTCGCTATAAAGCTTCGTGCTTTTTCCGGCAATAACCAGGTCGCCCGAGGTGTAGTGGTCAAGTCCGCCGATTATGTTAAGAAGAGTCGTCTTTCCGCAGCCGGAGGGGCCGAGAATAGAAACGAATTCCTTTTGCCTGAACGAAAGGTTAACGCCCTTTAGCGCACGAACGGTTTCCGATGAGGTGACGTAATCTTTTATTATTTCTTTTAATTGAAGCATAGTTTTCTCCCGATATTTATTGAGTATATTATACAGACAAAATATGAACAAAGATAGACATATATAAAAAATATTTATAAACGCAAAAAATCTTTTCAAAAATTCAAAAAATCTTCGTATTTATGTTTACAAAATTCGTAATTTGTGCTATTATAATAACAGAACAGTTTTTCGAAAGGATAGTTATGGAAAGAATAGATTTGAACCCCGGAACTCTTTTATGCCCCCTTCCCGCCGTCATGGTGAGTGTTGGAGATATGGAGGACTCAAACATTATTACTGTCGCTTGGACGGGAATTCTTTCGAGCGACCCGGCAAGAGCTTATATTTCGGTTCGCCCCGGAAGGCATTCGCATAAATACCTTATGGAAAAAAAGGAATTCGTTATAAATCTCACCACCGAGGCGCTCGCTAAAAAGACCGACTACGTTGGGATTTATACCGGTAAAAAGGTTGATAAATTTGAAAAATGCTCCTTGACCAAGCTCAAAAGCAAGAAGGTTTCGGCGCCTACCGTGGCGGAATCTCCGCTTTCGCTTGAATGCAAGGTTTTTGAGGTTATAGAAAGCGGAACGCACGATATTTTCCTTGCCGACATAGTAAACGTTTCTTGCCGAGCGGAGCTTATAGACGAAAAGGGAAAAATCTGCCTTGAAAAAGCAAAGCTCATTACTTATTCTCACGGAGAATATTACGCTCTCGGAAAAAAGATAGGAAATTTCGGATTTTCAGCCGCAAAGAAAAAGAAGACGGCAGGAAAAAAGCAGAGCTGAGGGGACGTAAAATAAATGAATAAGGAAAACAGTGAAAGGATAAGGGAGAGAGTTCTCTCCCTCATAGATTCCGAGTTCGAGAGTGACGCTGCGTTTGAGAGAGCTATCGGACTTAAGGACAAAACGGTAAACAACTGGCGAAGGGGGCGCTCTGCCTCTTATATGAGAATGCTCCCGTTGCTTTCGGAGCGTTTTTCGGTAAACGTGGGAGAGCTTCTCGATATTCCGCTCAGGAAGGATACGTCAGAGCTTTCCGAGGACGAGCTTCACCTTTTGCGTCTTTACCGCCGTTCAAGAACGATGCCGCCGAAAATGCGTACCGCTCTCAGAGAAACGCTGGAGCAGGTTATAAACCTATACATAAAATCGGCGAGCGAGGAAAAAAAGGCGAGAAAGAAGGAAAAGCAAAATAAGGAGGCGGCTGAAAAGTGAAAACTGCTATGCACACCGACCGCCTTGAATGGAGATTTGGCGCCGTCAGAGCGGTAAGACTGCTTTGCGAGGCGGGCTTTGAGGCGATAGACTATTCAATGTATAATTCGGAGCTTCCCGTTTTTATGCGAGGAGGCAGGATTATTGCGGACGAGCTTAAAAGAATTGCCGAGGGCTACGGCGCAAAAATCAATCAAACTCACGCTCCGTTTTCGGATTTTTTGCTCGGAGAGGAGAATTTCGAGCATAACCGCACAGTTTACGCCTCGATATGCGAGGCTATACGGATTTCCTCGTATCTTGGAGCGAAGACCGTGGTTGTGCATCCTGCCGAGATTTGTCCGCTTCTTTCCTCGGACGAGCGGTTTTTTATGAATATGGAGCTTTATTCACACCTCGTTTGTGTTGCACGTGAGGCGGGAGTTAATATAGCGATAGAAAATCTCTATTCAAGACACAGCCAAGACGAAAACAGAATTATAGGCGGCGTATGCTCAGGCGCAGCCGAGCTTATAAGATATGCTGACGCTCTCGGCGGGGAGGGGGTTTCTGTCTGCTTTGACGTTGGTCACGCAGAGCTGGTTGGCGAAAGCTCCTATTCTATGATAAGAGCTCTCGGAGAGAGAATAAAGCATATACATATTCACGACACCGACCTTTTGGGCGATATACATACTCTTCCGTATCTTGCGAAGGTGGATTTTCTGCCGGTATGCAAGGCTCTCGGAAAAAACGGATATGACGGTGACGTAACCCTTGAGGCTGACGGCTTTTTGAGGAATATGCCGGACGCTCTTATACCCTCGGCTCTTCTTTTTGCAAGGAGCGTGGCGTCTTATCTGAGAGACGAAATTATAAAATATTATCCGAAATAATCTACTTGACAAAATAAGAATCCAGTTGTATAATATATTCAAAAGTTAATAAGTTGATATCGAAACTGCGTTGCAGGGAAAGTGCGGTGTAAATCCGCCACAACAGCCATTGCCGTTAAAGCCGGAATGCCTGCCTCGTGGGATTTTGGATTAAATTTCTTGGGCAGCGGCGTAAAACGCCGCAGGAGAAATTCCGAGAGCTGATGCCGCCGGGGTAGCTGCGCCCATTTGCGCCATACCCGTGTTACGCTATTTTCAGCCTTTGGGAGTTTTTCTGCCCAAAGGCTTTTTGTATTTTGGCAAAGAAATTTATAAAAATAAAGGAGAAAACAATGAAAAAAATTCTGTCAGCCATTCTCGCTCTAACCCTGTTGCTTTTCGCTTTGACCTCTTGCTTTGGGGCAAACGACCCGGAGGGAAACGCCACGCTCGTTATAGCAACGGAGGAAATTCAGGTTTACGACCTGCCGCTTTCAAAGCTTTCTGCGGGAAAGGGACTTTTACCTGCCTTCGAATACCTTGCGAACAAAGAAGGACTGGAATATGACGTTTCGGGTACGCTTATAAACAACGTGGGCGGACTTGAAAACAACTACGAAACGAACACTTTTGTTTACATTTACACCTCTGTTGAAGCGGATTTTGACGTTAGCGAGTATAAGAGTGAGGTTGAATACGAAGGAAAAACGCTTGTAAGCTCCGGCAAAGGCTTTTCCGAAATGACGCTTTGCGATGGCGCCGTAATTTACATAGGAACTATAGTCTTTCAATGAAAAAGCGAACCGCTGCGGTAAAATATACCGCCCTTGTCGGCATAATGGCGGCAATATTAGAATGCGCAAAGCTTGCGCTTGCCGCCTTGCCGAACATAGAAGCCGTAAGTCTGCTTATAGCTCTTTTCTCTTACGTTTTCGGGTGGACGGGCCTTCTTGCCTCTATCGTTTTCGTTTGTATCGAGCCTCTGGTTTGGGGAATGGGCACCTGGTTTGTATCCTATCTCATTTACTGGCCGGCATTAAGCCTCGTCTTTCTGTTTTTAGGCAAGGCAAGAATAAAAAACCGATTTTTGCACTCTTTGGTAATAACTCTTTTGACCTTCCTTTTCGGGATACTTACGTCCTTTGTTGACGTTGGGCTTTTTTCGGGAAGCTTTGAAAATCTCTTTTACCGCTTTGGAATATATTACCTCAGAGGCGTAGGCTTTTATATCGTTCACATCGTATCGAATGCGCTCGTTTTCCTTTTAGTGTTTAGTCCGCTTTCCTCTTTTCTTTTAAAAATCCGCAAACGCTACTTTTAGCAAGTCGTTTTTCGTTAAGAATTCGACTTGCTTTTTGAATAGAATTTTTGGCATTTTTTGAAAATGCCGAAACAAACAGACGCAGAAAAATTTCCCTTTTGCGTCTGTTTTTCTTTTTGCAGGTTGACATATATTTTTAAATATGCTAAAATAAAGATTATAAAGATTTTAATTACACAAAGATTTTGTACTGATTATAAGGAGACTGTTATGCTGAGGGTTGAAAGAATTTTCGTTATGAATATGGAGAATGCTATCAGAGGAGCGAGAAATCCTCTTAACAGCTGGGACCGTATGGACAGCTATTACGATGAGGATGGCAATTTCGTTCTCGGGGAAAACGACCTTTCACTTGCGGTAAGACTTGCAAAGGCGGGAAGCGACCACAGAAAGTATCTCCGTCAGATAATGGTCTCAATGGACATAACCGCCCCTCTTTACTGGTGGAAGGAATTTGACACCTACAAGGTAGGAACGGTTGCAAACTCCACCTCGACAATGCATAAAATTCAGGCAAAAAAATTCTCCCGTGAGGATTTTTCTATGGAAAAGCTGACCGGCAAGGCGGTTGAGGTTATGGACGCCGTTATAGACTGCCTTGAGCAAGAAAGACTCAAATTTATCGAAACCAAGGACAAGGAAAGCTGGATAAATATGATTCAGCTTCTGCCCTCGTCATATAACCAAATGAGAACGGTAACAATGAACTACGAGGTTCTTATCAATATGTACTACGCAAGAAAGAGCCACAAGCTTTCGGAATGGCATACGCTTTGTGATGCTATAAAGGAGCTTCCTTACGCTGACAAGCTGATACTTGTCAAGGATTAAACTATTTCGTTGTCGCATTACGGTGGCAGAATGGAGATTTTATGAAGGACGGATTTTTGAAAATAGCTCTTGCCGCCCCGAAAATTCGGGTGGCAGACCCAAAATATAACGCTTCCTTCTGTGTCGATTCGGCAAAGGAGGCGTGTAAAAACGGAGCGAAGGTTTTGCTTTTTCCAGAGCTGACGCTCTCCTCGGCAACTGCCGGCGACCTTTTCTGGCAGACGGGGCTTGTCGAAAAATGCGAGGCTGCGCTGGACTTTTATATATCCGCTACGGCAGAGCTTGATATGATAAGCTTTATCGGCTTGCCTGTAAGATACGGCGCAAAGCTTTATGACGCTATGGCGGCTGTGTGCAAGGGTGAGCTTCTCGGACTGTCGGTATTTTCCCTTGACGGAGTGGATTTTGCGGATTTTCGCAAGAGATACTTTGCGCATTTTGGAGATAGCGAGTTAATAACCCTCTGCGGCAGAGAAACGCTTATGGGCGATTCGATAATTTATTCGCTTTCGGGAAAGCCGGGTGCAAAAATTTTCGTTGAGCTGGCAGACGAGGGTAAAATCTTCGTTCCCCGTCACGCCCTAGCCGCAAGAGAGGGTGCGAATCTCATTCTTTCGGCAATGGCGTATAGCGAAAATGTTTCCGTAGGGGAGCGTGAAAGAGCCCGTATAATATCAACGAGCGACCGCTTGGCAGCGGCGTACGCCGTGTGCTGCGCCTCCTTTGGAGAAAGCGGAACTGACGGTGTTTTTGCAGGGCGTAGAATTATATCGGAGCTTGGAGATTTGATTTCGGAAGCGCCTCTTTTCTCTGAGGATATTCTTTACGGCGTTGCGGATATCTCACGCATTGACGGAGCCAGAATGAAAAACGATGATTTTTCGGGACTTGAGCGCGGCTTTGACATTATAGAATTTTCACTCTCGGAGGAAAAAATCGAGCCTAATGCGCCCTGGGCGTATCCGTTCGTTCCTAGGGACAAGGAGCAAAGGGAGAGAGCAGCAGAGCTTGCGCTGAAGCTTCAATCGAAGGCGCTTGCGGGCAGAATTGAAAGAGCCGGGGTTAAGCGTTGCGTTATAGGCGTATCCGGCGGCCTTGATTCAACTCTTGCGGTTCTTGTTGCCGAGAGGGCTATGGAGCTTCTAGGACGTGACAAAAAGGACGTTATAGCGATAACTATGCCTTGCTTTGGAACGAGTGAGCGAACCAAGGGAAATGCGCTTTCCTTGGCAGAGGAGCTTGGCTTATCGGCAAAAACGATAGACATAAAGGAAGCGGTAAATCTGCATTTCAGGGATATAGGACAGAGTAAAGACAGCTATGACGTAGTATATGAAAATTCTCAGGCGAGAGAACGCACGCAGATTTTAATGGATATAGCCAACAAGGAGAACGGATTAGTTGTCGGAACGGGAGACCTTTCCGAGCTTGCGCTCGGCTTTGCGACCTATAACGGCGACCAAATGTCGATGTATTCGGTAAACGGCTCCGTTCCCAAAACGCTTATGCGAGAAATAATCAGATACAGCGCTAAGTGCGCTTACAAAAAAGGCAAGGAAGCTCTCGCAAAGGTTTTGCTTGACGTTATAGAAACGCCTGTAAGCCCCGAGCTTTTGCCTACGGAAAACGGCGGAGAAAATACGCAGTACACCGAAACTATAGTAGGGCCGTACGAGCTTCACGACTTTTTCCTCTATTACACTGTCAAGTACGGCTTTTCGGCTGAAAAGATAAAAAGACTTGCCACGGCGGCGTTCCAAGGAAAATATTCTGACGGCGAGATAAGCGCCTGTCTTGAAAGGTTTATCCGCCGATTCGTGACTCAGCAGTTCAAGCGCTCCTGTATGCCTGACGGGCCTGCGGTTACGGAAATTTCGCTTTCTCCGAGAGGGGCGTATCTTATGCCGTCAGACGCTTCTTTTGCGTTCGCAACGGGAGAAAACGGAAAATGAGCAGCATTTTCGAGCTTTTCAAAAGGATAGAAAAAAAAGAAGACGCCATTCCCGTAACGCATATAATAGTCGGGCTTGGAAACGTAGGTGCCGAGTACAGTAAAACCAGGCATAATATAGGCTTTATGGCAATAGACCATATAGCCGAAAAGCTGGGCGTACGTATAGACCGTGTCAAATTTAATGCATATATCGGCGAAGGAAGTCTCGGGGGAAAAAGGGTTCTTCTTATGAAGCCGACAACCCTGATGAACCGTTCCGGAGTTGCCGTGGGAGAGGCGGCGGCGTTTTATAAAATACCGCCCGAGAATATAATAATTCTCTGCGATGAAATAAGCTTTGAGCCGGGGCTTTTCCGTATAAGGAGAAAGGGCTCTGCCGGCGGTCATAACGGACTCAAAAGCATTATAGAGAGGCTCGGCTCTCAGGATTTTCCGAGAATAAAGATAGGCGTAGGCCAAAAGCCAACGCCCGAGTACGACCTTGCTGCGTGGGTTTTGGGGAAATTCTCCGATGACGCTTTGAAGCTTGCGAAGGAGCGCTTTGACGATATATATTCCTCTTGCGAGCTTATTCTCTCCGACAAATGCGAGCAGGCTATGAATCAGTATTCAAAATAAACCGAACACGGAGGGTGTATGACGGATATTTCGAGTCTTATCCGTCTGGATAAGGAATTCGTTCATTCGGTGGAGGCGATAGCTGAGCAGTTATCTCAAAAAAACGCGCTTCCTATTGCTGTAAACGGGCTTCAGGGCGGCGCCGTAAACGCTTTTATTGCCGAATCGGTAACCGAAGCGAAAAGGCTGACCAAAAACCCTGCGCTCATCATCGTAAAGGACGAAAATTCTGCCGCAAAGCTTGTCGAAAGCCTGGAAAATCACGGTGTATCGGCGCTGCGGTTTAAGGAAAGAGAACCGATTTTTTATAATATTTCTGCCTCTGCCGACATAGACCGGGAGAGGCTTTCCGTGCTTGTTGCCATACAAAAAGGAGAATGCGATGCGGTTATAAGTACGCTTGGCGCAGCGCTCTCCTACACTATGCCAAGAGAAATGCTGCTTTCAAGCGCTCTTTCTCTTTCGGTAGGCTCGGAGGTTTCCTTTGACGAGCTTGTAAAAAGGCTCACGGCGCTTGGCTTTGCAAGAGTGGACGCAGTTGAAGCGGCAGGTCAGTTTGCAGTTCGGGGCGGAATACTTGACGTGTGGGCGTCTATGCAAAATCCCCCTATGCGTGTCGAGTTTTTCGGTGACGAGGTGGATAGAATATCGGTGTTTGATATAGAAACCCAGCGTTCCCTTGCCCCTGCAGAAAGTCTTCTTATTCTTCCCGCACGTGAGGTCGTTATAGACAAAGCCGCTTCGGTAAGAATAATAAACGAAATAGAAAAGCTCATATCAAATGCAAATGACGATTTAACCAAGGAAAAGCTTTTGCGTGAAAAGTCGTTCCTTGAAGCAGGGCTTAGTCTTGCCTCAAGAGACAAATATTTTTCTCTCATATATAAGACGAAGGATAATCTTCTCACGTATATGGCGTCTTTGGGCAGATGCGCCGTATATACCCTCGGAACGAGCGAGGTAAGAGAGTCGGCAAAGAAAAAAGAGGAGCTTATATCCTCTCAGATATCTGCCGTGGCAGAGGCGGGCATGGTATCTGCTGCTACCGCTGCCGTAGCTATGCCTCTCGCTTCCTTTGAAGCCTTTCTTTCCGAACAGGTAAGAATAGACGTAAATTCCTTTGCGGGCGGTCTTGGAAATATGCGCCTCGGAGGACTTTTTGGCTTCCGCTGCCGCAGAACAGTTGCGTACGGCGGTGCACCCTCTCTGCTTTTGGAGGATTTGCGTGCGTTTCGAAAATCGCTTTACAGAGTTCTTCTCCTTGCCGAAACAAGACAGGGAGCAGAGTCGCTGATAGGCGCTCTTGCCGCAGAGGATATAGCCGCTACCGGTATATACGATACGCCAGATTTCGATTTGAGCGCTTCGGAGGGCGGCAGAATATTCGTTGGCGTAGGTACGGACGAGGGCTTTGACCTTATTTCTCCAAAGATAGCGGTGCTTTCTATGGCGGTACCCGAGGGGCGTGTCACAATGAAGGCAAGAAGGGAGAGAAGGCTGGCGAGAAAGCTCGGAGGAGCGAGCAGCCGTCTTATGAGCCACGCTGACCTTTCCGCAGGCGATTACGTGGTCCACGCAAATTACGGAATAGGTCTTTTCGAGGGCATTGAAACTGTCACCATTGACGGAGTGACCAAGGATTATATAACGATACGCTACGCAGGAACCGACAAGCTTTTCGTTCCCTGCGATAAGCTGGAGCTGATAGGCAAATATATAGGCAAAAAGGACGAATCCGGCCAGGTCAAGCTGTCGAAAATGGGCGGCGGTGATTGGACAAGGGCGAAAACACGGGCAAAAACGGCGGCAAAGGATATCGCAAAGGACCTTTTAAAGCTTTATGCCGAGAGGCAGAGAAGACCCGGCTTTGCCTTCCCGAAGGACTCTGACCTAGAGGACGAATTTGCGGCTTCATTCGAGTACGAGGAAACCGATTCCCAAATCGTTGCGATAGAAGAAATAAAGCGGGATATGATGCGCCCGATTCCTATGAACAGGCTTCTTTGCGGAGACGTTGGCTTCGGCAAAACCGAGGTCGCTCTGAGAGCAGCGTTTAAGGCAATAATGGGAGGAAAGCAGGTTGCCTTCCTCGTGCCAACGACTATTCTTGCTCTTCAGCATTACCAAACCGCCCTTTCACGAATGAGAGGGTATCCCGTGACGGTGGAAATGATATCACGCTTCCGAAAGCCCAAGGAGCAGGAGAATATACTGCGCAGAGCGAAGCGAGGGGAAATAGATATACTTATCGGAACGCATAAATTGCTTTCGGGCAAGGTTGAATTCCGTGACCTCGGGCTTCTTATAATAGACGAGGAGCAGAGATTCGGAGTTTCACAGAAGGAAAAGCTGAAGGAAATGGCAAAGAACGTTGACGTTCTTACGCTCACAGCAACTCCTATCCCCAGAACGCTGAATATGGCTATGAACGGTATTGCCGATATGTCTATTCTTGACGAGGCTCCGGGAGAAAGACAGCCGGTGCAGACCTACGTTATGGAATATGACGAGGGGGTAATATTTGACGCTATAAGAAAAGAGCTTATGCGTGCCGGTCAGGTTCTTTACCTTTACAATAAAATAAACGACATTATATACGTTGCTGATAAGATAAGCAAGGCGGTGCCCGAGGCACGTGTTGCCGTAGCTCACGGCGGTATGGAGCGTGAGGAGCTTGAGGATATCTGGCAGACGCTCGTAAGAGGCGAAATAGACGTCCTCGTATGCACGACTATAATAGAAACGGGAATAGACCTTCCGGGCGCAAACACTCTTATAATAGAGAATGCCGACAGAATGGGGCTTTCCCAGCTTCACCAGATAAGAGGAAGAGTTGGGCGAAGCGAGCGTATGGCTTACGCATATTTCACCTTCCGTCCGGGAAAGGCGCTTTCCGAAATTGCGGAAAAAAGGCTGAATGCGATAAGAGAATTCGCAACCTTCGGCGCAGGCTTTAAAATAGCGCTGCGTGACCTTGAAATAAGAGGCGCAGGAAATCTTCTCGGCGCTGAGCAGCACGGATATATAGAGAGCGTGGGATACGACCTTTATATAAAGCTGCTCGGAGAAGCGGTGCTTGAGGAAAGCGGCAGAGCCGAAAAGAAAAAGACCGAAGCTGCGGTCGATATAAAGGTTTCGGCAAACATTCCAGAAAAATATATACGCTCCAGCGCTCACCGTATGGAAATGTATAAAAAGATATCACTTATCACTGACGGAGAGGATATGCGGGATATTCTTGACGAGTTTATCGACCGCTTCGGCGAGCCGCCAAAGGAAACCGTTTCCTTGCTGAAAATCTCTCTTATACGTGCGCTTGGAACGAAATTTGAATTTCGTAAAATAGAAGCGAGAGAGGGAAGAATAGTCTTTTGCTTTGAAAAGCCCTCGCTTGAAATTTGGTCGGAGCTTTTCGGAGATATGCCGAGGCTTTCGTTCAGAAATACGGCGGGCGAGGTTTCTGTCGTATATAAGCTTCAAGGCTCGGAATCAGCGGTTGAAGCGGCGCTGAAAATTATGCAGGCGTATGACGGGGCAGCTTTAAAAAACTGTGAGGAAAACCATAATGAATAAGAAAGAGAAAAACACAAAAAAAGTGAATAAAAACAAGATTATGCTAACTATAGTTTGCATTTTTGTGGCTATTGTGCTGATAATCGGTGTAGTTTTAGGTGTTGCTTTCGGGGTAAAAAATGCAAAAGCCGCCCTCTATTATTCGGGAGCTTATCTGACGAAGGAGGAGGCTTCCTTCTTTGCGTCCTACTACAAGTCAATACTTATAGGAGAGCTTCGTGACGAGGGCGTTGCGGTTTTTGACACGGAGTCCTTTTGGAAAAAAAGCTATGACGGCAAGATAACCTACGGAGAGCTTTTAGAGAAGAATACCGAGCAATATCTGCGCCAGATAGTCGCTTCAAGCTACCTTTACGATAATCTTTCCTCGCTCTCCTCTCTCGACAAAGAAAAAATCGAGACGGCAGTTTTTCAAAAATTCGATTTTCTTGCGGGAAAGGATAAGGACGTTTTCAATTCAATGTCAGAGCAGTACGGATTTTCCTATTCCGACTATGAGGGCATAGTGGAAAAGCTTTACAAGGACAAATATATCTATTCTGCCGTTTGCGGTGTAAACGGTGAAAATCTGAGAAATTATCCCGAGCAGTGCGAAAAGTATTTTGAAAACTACTCTCACGTAAAGCTTCTCTTTATTAGAACCGAGGATACCTTCCTTCTTGACGAAAACGGAAATAGGGTAAGGGACGAAAATAATATGGATAAGCTTGTCGAGCTTAGTGAATACGATAAGGCGGAGAGGCAGAAAACGATAGGGGAAATAAGAGCGGCTATAAAGGCCTTTGAGGAGGATAGCTCCGAAAAGCAAATGAGCCCGGCAATGTTCAACTCATATCTTGCCACTATAGACGAGGGCGACCCTCAAAAGCGCAACACGGGGTACTACTTTTCAAAATATTCTGCGTATTCTGCCGAATATTCCGAGGCTCTCTCCGAGGTAGTTTCAAAAAGCCTTGATATGCCGCAAAACAGCTACAGCGAGGTAGCCTTCGATAAGGGCGTTTGCTTCATATATAAATACGAAAGAGTAAGCGGAGCTTATACGGACACCTCTGACGGCAGCTGCTTTGAGGATTTCTATAAGCTTGCGGCGGAAGATTTTTATTACGAGCTTATGGCGGAGTATATGCCGAAGGTAGAAACGAGGGATAAATTTTACGAGCTTGACCTCATAAAGCTCCCGTACACCGCCGATTTCGTTCCGAGTATATGAAATTAAAGGCTGAACGGTAAGCTACGGCGGCAAAAGTAAAAAATAAAAAATGAAAAAGAGCAAAAATCACTGCGGTGATAAATTTCTCTGCGCCTTGCCTTGACGGCTTTCGCTTGTCAAGACTTTGCTTGGAGGAATTAAGTCACACCGCTTTAATCCTTGCTCTTTTTCGTTTTTTTAGTTATAGGTTATGCTTGTCTAGCTTTTCTTTATCATTTTGAGGACGGTAAGCTTGTATGCCGAGCGATTGTCGGAAAATCCCCCCTCGTCCGCCTCTTTATAAAGCAAGTAGGCTTTGTCACGGTCGGTTCCTCTGCCCTTGCCAAACTCGTAAAGGCAGCCAAGCGTATATACCGCCTTTGAATGCCCGAGCCTTTGCGCTGCGTTAAGATATCTGTGCGCCTCGCTGAATTTTCCGAGGTATATAAGGCGCATAGCGGTAGAATAAAGCTTTCTTGCCAGTCTTTTCTTTTTGTTTTCATAGAGGCTTATTATTTCCGGCCTTGCCCTACTGTCACCAAGTCGGTCAGCGGCTGCAAGATGCTTTATCGCCTTTTTGAAATCGAAAGCGGTTCCGATTCCGTGAGCATAGCAAAGTCCCAAAGGAAAATGAGCTTCCTCGCAACCGTCATTAAGGGCGCTTTCATAGTAGGAAAACGCAAGTGAAGAATCCCTTTTCACACCCTTTCCCTCAAGATAAGCGAGCGCAAGATGAAGCTTTGCGGTGGGGTGTCCCATAGCGGTTGCGATATAGTAATTTTTAAACGCTTCTTCGGGAGCGCTTTTTTCGGAATACATTGCCTTTTTGTAAAAGCCGTCTCTTGCCTCGTATATTTTTTCTGCCTTTTCTTTGGCAATTGCGGAGCCTTTCTCGGCAGCCGCCTTGTATAGCCTTGCCGCCTTTGCAACGTCACGCTCGGGAAAATCTTTGCTGTGGTAAATATCTCCGAGCAATTCGTATGCCGATGCGTCACCGAGCCTTGCCGCATTTTCAAAGCAGCTGAGCGAAAATTTCACGTTTCTCTCGGTAAGCTCGCCCTCAAAATACAGTTTTCCGAGCGACACATAGGCTCGGCTGCTGCCTGAGGCGGCGGCTCTGGAAAGAGTGCGTATGCCTTCCTCTGTATTTTGAGCGGTTCCTATTCCGTTTATATACATCTCGCCAAGCTCTGCCCCTGCATCGTTATCCCCCTTTTCAAAGAGGAGTGAGGTCAGGTAAAATATGGGCGCTGAAAGCTCAAGTCTTCTTGCGCTGCCGATAAGAGTCAGTATAAGCCTTCGGTTATCCTTTACCGAAATATTCGGCGGCTCCTTTCCCTTTGCCGAGCGAAGCTTCAAGGCAAGTCTTATGGCGTAAAGCGGCGGGAAGGTGAGCCTTTCTATATACCATTTTGCGTATTCCCCGTTTTGCTCGACACCGCTGCCCGTGTAATATTTTTCGGATAGCTTTACTATTGCGTCAATGTCATCGGACATAGCGGCAAGGTAAAGATAATGGTTTGAAAACTCGTCCTCGCCTAAGCTTTGATAATACTTTGCTGCGTCAAGATATGCAGCGGAGCAGCCGAGAAAAGCAGAAAAAACAAGCCAGAATTTCGAAGCGGCGCCGTTCATTCTCGAAACCAGCTCCGAGTAGCGATAAGCCGCTTTTGCGTCAAATTTTTCGGCGGCCCTGCGATAGTATTCGGTTGCTGAGTCAAGATTGCGCATAACGCCGTCACCCATTTCGAGCATACGAGCGTATTCACGCTCTCCGTCAGTATCGCCGAAATCGGCAAGAACGTGATAACCTTCTGCAACGGTTTCAAATTCCTTCCGTTTTTTCGCTTCGGCTATATCTTTTTTCAGAGCGTTCAAATCCTCGCTTGTAAATATTAAATTTTTCTTGCAAACGGGGCATTTTACACCGAGATATGCGCCCTCGTATCCGCAGTTTTTGCAAAAAACCATATTTCCTCCGATTAGGGAATTCCCTAGGCTATGTATCAATTTTACAATACCGAATAAATTTTGTCAACCGTGATAAATATTTTTTATTTTTTTGGAAAAGATACAAAAAAACAGAAGAAAGGTGAATATTAGTATGTTTTTTGGAAAAAGCGAGAAAAAAAGAAGCTCCGCTCCCGCAATTCTTATGATAGGAGCGCTTGCGGTTGTCGGAGTTGCCAGTATAACCAACAAGGGAAAGCGCCTTATAACCGGCGCAGTCGATAAGTGCAAGAGTATCGTCAGCGGAAAATGCAATAAAAAAGACGAAATGATGTAAGCTAAAAACGATAATGCGGTGTGCGCCGGGCAAACTGACAAAACGGATTGCTTTACGGATTGACATATGTTTTTATAGCTTGACCAGAGTTATCGGTTTGTTGATTTCTTTTGTATATTTTAACGTATATTCTGCTCCTTTAGAGTAGCCGTCCCATATAACAAGCACGGCGTCAGCCATATCAACCATTTTTTTGTTGCGTTTTAGGGGTGCAGAGCGTCCGTAAAGGTTGTAGCACGGACGCAGTATGTATTTAGAAAGGCGGTGTAAATCAGCATACTGCTCCGCCAAGCTATCAATCCCTCTTGCACCTCCGCTAATAATAGTGTCAACGTCTGGCGGAATGTGCGGTGATAAATCAAAGTCTGTGATGCTCCTCGAACCAACAATCAGTAATTTCACTTAATAACACCCTCCCTCGTATATATACCTATATAAGTATATACCTAAACGGAGAGATTGTCAATCGGGTATATATCGGATAACATATATATCGAAGGAGGGTGTTATGGTAAGGTTGACTATAGACAGATATTTGGAAAAGTGCGGTATTACTAGGTATGAATTAGCAAAGCGAACCGAGATTAAATTTCAAACGATAGACCGTTACTATAAAAATCGTGTCGTTCGTTATGACAGTTACGTTTTAGACCGTATATGTCAAGCTTTGGAATGCTCCCTCTGCGACATTATTGAGTACGTAAAGGAATGAACGGTTTGTTTAGGTTATGCTTGCTTAGGCATATCGATAAAAAATGCTTTTGTGTTCGCAAAAGCGGCGCTTGTGTGCAAAAATGATTTGTATTTTCCCCGATTGCGTAGCAAAAAGGCCTTCACTTTTAGCAGTGAAAGCCTTTTTTTGTTTGTATTTGTTATTTAAGGCTCAGCATAAAGAGGGGGGGCGGTAACGCCTTCTATGCAGCCGGGCTGCTCGGCAATTCTTACGTTAAGTCTGCCTTCCTTAGGCAAGCATAATCTAATTCGAACACGCCTAAAGCTATATAAATCCACGCTATTTCCCGATATCTCGCTCACAAAGTTTCTACTTTGCTTCGTTCAATATCAGAAAATATCGAGAATTTCTCCAAGCTTTAGGTAAGAATTATTTTAAGCTAGCGGATTTTTTTGCAAGAAAAGTCGAAAATTTGAAGCAATATGAGGATATTGCAAGAATTTTTGGCGTATTATTGCATAAAATCCGCAGATTAAAACGTGTTCGTATTAGGTTATGCTTGCCTATAGAGAGGGTGAACCACCTCGTAGGCAGCGGTCGGAGCCGTGTTCAGCCGAGCTGATT
>JAZSBB010000055.1:0-26195 GCA_045602185.1 Eubacteriales bacterium | reverse complement strand
TGCAGAAATTGCGATGATACCATAAAATCAATATTACTGCCCGTCTTGAAAAGCACTGACTACACGTCAGTCGATAACGAAGACGGAACGAAAACCTTCTCTATAACCAAGGACGGATATGATATCTCCTTCAACGTTTCGGATTTCTTTGAATTTGGCAGAGTCTACCAGCCCGGTCGCGGCGATTTGGACGCTATTATCGGATATTACGGCTCCGAAAAGAATATAGTTATACCCGAAACCTTTGGCTCCGATTACGTATATACCGTCGAGGCCTTGGCTAAAGACGTGTTCAGAGGAAACACCGATATAGTTTCCGTTACTATCCCCGAAACCCTTACGTATATTGAGGCGGAAGCATTCAGCGGCTGCACCTCTCTTGAAACGGTAACGTTTGCCGAACCCATTAACATAAAACACAGTACGTTCTTAGGCTGTACGTCACTTAAAACGATTTCTCCTATTTGGGAAGCCGGCAATGACGCATTCAACGGCTGTACCGCGCTTGAATCGGTTACCGTTCGTGGAAATATCGGCAGCAACGCCTTTTATAACTGCTCCTCTCTCAAAACCGTTAACATCGACTGGGGTGACGTAACGGAGCATTGCCTCGGCGACTTTGCCTTTGGCAATTGCGTTTCTCTTGAAGAACTGAAAATCCCCGCTAACCTTAGCTACTACCAGCTGGGCTTTGCAATTCTCAACGGCTGCACCGGCTTGAAATCCCTCAGCCTGCCCCCGATGTTCGGAACATATTTTGGAACCATCTTTACGTCAGATTATCAATCGTGTGAAGATCATAACGCTCAGGTACCCGCCGGACTTAAAAAGGTTGAGATAGTTTGCAAAGAGGAACTGTCCTCATCAGCTCCTCTGTTTACCAACTGCGCAAATATTACCGACATTACTCTGACCGGTGTAGGCGCAATTAGCGCTAACACCTTTAAGGGTTGCTCTGCTCTGGAGAACTTGACCATATCGGACAGTATCAAAAATGTAGAAAAGGACGCCTTTGCCGGCTGCTCCGCTATTGAGTTTACCCCTTATCAGAACGGCCTTTATCTCGGCAGCGGTAACAATCCCTATCTTATCCTCGTTGATTTGACCGATGAAGCAAAGAATTCCTCGATTCAAGAATTCACCGTTGCAGAAGGAACCCGCACTGTTGCAAATGGTTTTCACGAAAGCTTCACCGGCAATTTATCTAAGCTAACCATTCCCGCATCGCTTATAGGCTTCTACGGAAGATTTTTGGTAAATATCACCGACCTTTACTTTAACGGAACGCTTGAAGACTGGTGCGAGCTTGACTTTAACGATGGAATGAATCCTATGTCCCGCTCCGAAAATATATATATGCTTGACGGCAGCGGCGAATACGCCCTTCTCTCCGACCATCTGGTCATCCCCGAAACCGTTGATACAATGGGATTTTATACCTTCCAAGGCTATAACTTTACGGCGCTTACCCTTCACGGCGATATGATAATATTAGCGCGGATGCCTAAAACTCTTGAAAAAATCTATTTCACCGGCACAATTGAAGATTTTATGACTATGAGCTACAGAGACACCTATTCAAGACCGTCATATTATGCGGACGAATTCTATATGCTAAACGAAGATGACGAATGGGAGCTTTTGACTACGCTCGTTATTCCCGATTCCTTCAATGCAGCGGTAACAAGCAACTATGACAGTATCTTTTCTTACATTGACTCTATTACGACCGTAGTTATTCCCGACACTATCAGAAGCCTCGGCTATTATACCTTCTACGGCTGCGATAACCTTATAAACGTCTTCTATACCGGCACCGCAGAAGAGTGGGATACTCTTAAAGGCAAAAGCAATCATCAGCTCAAAACCAACGTCAACCTTTACCTCTATTCAGAAGACGAGCAAACGCTGGACGACTATCTGGAGAGCGAGGAGCTATACTGGTACTACGATGACAACGGCGCTCCGACCGCTTGGGTAACGCTTGAAAACACCGTGGACGGCAAGACTTTCGCATATTCCGAGACAAAAATAACCGTCAGCGATACCTATTGGCAGGTTCTTCAGTATGCAGAGTCCCAGGGCATTCTTGCGCAAATTATAGATCCCATTATGCTTGAAATGTATAACGAGAGCCAAAACAAAGATGATTTTGCCGCAAAGATAACGGCGTTTGCATCTAAGGCGGGAGAGAATCTCAAGGTAAGCTTTGCAAACGGAAAAATGACGATTTCGCAAAACGGCCAGCCCGCAAGCGCTATTGATTACGTTGAATGCAACGGAAAGATATACGTCAGAGGCATTGGCGGAGCCTCCGTTTTCTACTACGTAGATTCGGAAAACGACACTATCTACGAGTATAACGAGGACGCCGAAGGCGGCATGGTTTATACCACCACTACGCACACCTGGATTTTGGAAGAATAAGCAAAAAATAATTTACGCAGAACTATAAAAAGGGGCTGTCTCATTAAAAATTGAGGAAAACCGCAGGTTTTCAACCTCGTTTCCCTCAAAAATGCTCTTTTTATGCAGAGGTGTTGTGTTTTACAATACCTCTGTTTTTTATTGGTTTCGGTTAGGCAAGCGCAGCCCCTTTGCGTTTGCTAATAGAAAGTAACGTTATCCTCCGTTTACAATCAGCGCCGCAACGAATAGGGCGACCGTAGCTAAAACTATTACCGCATTCAGTATCAGCAAAGCCTTGCCAACTACCTCGCTTTTTCCCTCTCTTAATCTGAAAAGGAATACAAAAAGGGGTATGCTTATAAGCGAAAGTGCCGCCTCGGCGGCGCCGAATATTATCATAAAGACAACGGAAAAGGCGAGAGACAGACCGATTCCAAGCTGCTCGCCGACTCCCTCTCCGCTCCCTTCAATAGCGCTATACTGAAAGAAATTCACTGCCATTATCATATAGAAGACGAATGCGGTAACCGCCAACGCAAAGAAGATTAGTCCAAAAACCAGCAAGACGTTTTTTCTACGGTTTTTGCTTTTGATTTCACCGTTCATAACAGTCTCCCCCTCTTAAATCCGTTATTTTCCCCGATTTATTATACCATATAATAGGGCAGTATGTCAACAGCTCGGGTTTTACATATATATTTAATAAAGCGGATATTGACAAAGATATTTATGTGTGCTATACTCTAGCCAGAACTAAATAAATAGATAAACACTTTCCAAAAGGAGATATATATGACTCTATACGAGGAAATTTATTTTGAAATAAGCTTTGTGGGTGAGAAGGCTGAGCTTAAAAAGCTCGCTAAGTTTTTGAAATCGGGTGAGCTTGACGATTTCTTTGAGGTAAACTCCGACTACGTAAGCTATGCTGACGGATACGCAGAATTAGACGACAGTGAGCAAAGCGAGCTTATATTTACCAACGATGACCTCGGAATCGAAACTGAAGAATTTGATACCTGCGAATTCCTCGACCTTATTTGCAAGGCTGCAAAAAATCTTGAGGTTTCCGGCAATTTGTACGATATAAACGATGATGAATACTCTTTTATAAGCGCTAACGGAAGCTCCTATTACGAAAATTCCCGAAACATAAAAAAATTCAATGACGAGCTTGACGAAGCTGCCGAGGAGGAAGAAAACGAGGAGGAATAATCCCCCGAAAGCCTTGCACTATCAGCGTAAGGCTTGCGCTATCAATAAATTATAAAAACAAGGAACGGGACAGCTCATTTTTGGGCTGCCCCAATTTTTGAGATACCTATGAGAATACAGCTATCCGACCATTTTACCTATAAAAGACTTTTGCGTTTTTCCCTTCCCTCAATAGTTATGATGATATTCACCTCCGTTTACGGAATCGTGGACGGTCTTTTCGTTTCTAACTTCGTTGGAAAAATCCCCTTTGCCGCTATAAATCTGATAATGCCGATATTTATGATAATCGGAGCCTTCGGATTTATGATGGGCGCAGGAGGCACCGCAATAGTTGCAAAAACGCTCGGCGAGGGTAATAAAGCTCTTGCAAACAGATACTTTTCACTTTTCGTTTATACGACCGCTGCGGCGGGATTTATTATGGCTATTCTCGGCGTTGCTTTTATAAGGCCGCTTTCTGCCTTTCTCGGCGCAGAGGGTGAAATGCTTGAATGCTGCGTGAGCTACGGCAGAGTTGTTATTGCCGCTATGCCCGCATTTATGCTTCAAAACCTCTTTCAAAGCTTTTTTGTCGTAGGCGAAAAGCCCAATCTCGGCCTTTTGGTTACGCTGATTGCCGGGGTGACAAATATGATATTGGACGCTCTTTTCGTTGCGGCTTTTGATTTTGGTCTTTTGGGCGCTGCCTTTGCCACCTCTATAAGTCAGCTTATCGGCGGCATAGTCCCCGCAATCTATTTTTTAAGGAAAAACACGAGCCTTCTCGCTCTCGGAAAAACCGAAATATACGGCGGCGCTCTTTTGAGAGCGGTGACAAACGGCTCCTCCGAGCTTATGAGCAATATCTCCGCCTCGGTGGTAACGATACTCTACAACTATCAGCTTATGAAATACGCCGGTGAGGACGGAGTCGCCGCATACGGCGTCATAATGTACGTTTCGTTTACCTTTATTGCCGTGTTCATAGGATATTCGGTCAGCACTGCGCCGACTATAGGCTTTCACTACGGCGCCCAAAACAAATCAGAGCTTAAAAACCTATTAAAGAAAAGCTCGGTTATTCTCCTTTTCCTAGGAAGCGTAATGACGGCGGTAGGATTTATTTTCTCCTCTCCTCTTTCAAAAATCTTTATCAGCTATGACGAGGCGCTTCTTTCTATGACGGCAAAGGGTATGAAAATATTCTCTCTTTCCTTTGTGCTTTCGGGATTTTCCATATTCGGCTCCTCGTTTTTTACTGCGCTGAGCAACGGGCCGATATCTGCGCTTACGTCATTTTTGCGCACTCTCGTTTATCAGACGCTGGGCGTTCTTCTCCTGCCTATTATTTTTGAGCTTGACGGTGTTTGGTATTCGATGTTTTTTGCCGAAATACTCGCATTCCTAACAACTGCAATATGCATTTTTGCATTTCGTAAAAAATACGGCTATCTTGGTAAAGACAGACAAGCCGAGCAGCTCTCCAAAGAAAACTCCTAAACCAAAACGAAAAATCTTCCGCTTGACAAATAACGACAAAATATAGTATAATATTCCTACCCCAACAAGCTTTTTATAAGCCAAATCGGCTAAGGCTTCGCGGCTTGTCAAAAACTCTATCCGGGAGATTTACTATATGCTTGAGAAGCTTAAAAAATTCAAGTGGGGATATCCCCTTCTCTTTCTGATACTGCTGGGTATCGGGATATGCCTTATCTCTATGAAGGAAGCGCTTATAGCCCTCGCTATAACGATAGGCTGCACGGTTGCCGCAGCAGGAATAGTGATAGGCGTTTTCGCAATCGCAAAAAAGGAGAGAGACTTTAATTTCGTTATCAAAATCATATTCGGCTCCTCGTGTCTTGTAGCCGGAATAGTTACCGCAGCGTTTAATGACGCATCGGTTGAAATACTGATTTCAATATTCAGCCTGCTTCTTATAATAGACGCCTCGTTTAAAATTAACACGACCGCTATGGCAAAAAGATATTCCGTTCCGCTTTGGTGGATAATTCTTTCACTTGCCACTTTAACCGTTGTCGGCGGATTTTTCCTTCTCAAATACACCCCCGAGGATATTCCGACAGCCTCTCTCATTCTCGGAATAGTCTTTATCGTGGACGCCCTCTCAAACCTTCTCTCAGCATTCTACGTTTCGGCATACGAAAACCGTGAGAAAGCCGAGCATTACAGAGAGTTTTATTCAAAAGAGATTGCTCCGAGAGCAAAGGCTGCGCTTGAATGCGAAGCCGCTTTGGAGAGCGATACCGAGAGCGCTATCAAAAAAGCGAAAAAGTCTAAAGCGCAAAAGACGAAAAAGTCTTCCGAGGCAGCAGAAAAGGAAGAAGACGGCGTAAACGAAGATACGCAAAACGAAAAAGCCGAGGAGTAAAGCTCCCATAAAAAATAAGCAGAGCCGTGGATAAGAGTGTAGCTACTCTCCTCGGCTCCGCTTTTTCTTTTTCTACTGAGAAGCTTGATTTTTCCTATCAGGAATACATACCGTTTGCGCTCATATAGCTATAGAGCGATTCTCCGTGATTCTGCTCTTCCTTTTGAATATGGTTAAGCGTATCTCGGAGGGTTGTGCTGGTAAACTCAAAAATAGATGTGTCGTATAAAGAGGAAACGTGCTTTTCCATAGTGAGAGCGTCTTTGCAAAGAAAGGCGTCCTTATTTTTTTCTGCCGCCGAGCAGGAGGACGGCGTTCCCGACCATTTTTCTGCCATAGGCGCAGCCGTTGGCATTTTAACCTCCTCACCCCCCATTATTTTGTTTATGGTGTCAAGGTGGCTCTGCTCGGTAGTCTTGATTTTTGCAAAAAGTCCCTTCAGCTGAGGGTCGCACGCCTCATTTTCGTATTTCGTGTATTTTTCAATACACAGCTGCTCCTGGGTTTTAAGGTCGCAAAGAAGACTGTTTTCCTTTTGTGTAAGCGTCATTTGTTTTTCCTCCTTTTAAAAAAGCCTTACGGGCTTTTATTTCCAAAGAAATTATTTCCATAATCGGCGCAAATATTCACCGAACTTTATGGGGGTACGGTAAATTTTTAAAAATTATTTATGAAGAATTGAAAAATTGTATTTATTTTTTCTTAAATATGTGCTATAATAATGTAATATGTAATACTATACCTAAAAATATTTATAAATTTCTAAAGAGGAAATTATGGCAAAAAACAATAAATCCTGCCCCGAAGCCTCCTGCCGACTCAACAAGGTTGGCGGTCAGGCAGTGCTCGAGGGCGTTATGATGAAGGCGGGGGAGCGAACTGTTACCACCTGCCGAAAGGATGACGGAAGCCTTGCGGTTTACGATTCAAAATTCGTTTCCGTCAGAAAAAAGCATAAGCTTTTGAATATACCTATCCTGAGGGGCGTTATAAATTTCGTGGAAATGATGACGCTGAGCGTAAAAACGATGTCAAACTCCGCAAATGCGCTCGGACTTGACGATGAGGAGAGCAAATTCGAAAAGTGGCTGAAGCGCCATCTCGGCATCGGAGTTACCTCCGTTATTATGATACTTGCCGTCATTATAGGTCTTGCCCTGGCAATCGGACTTTTTATGTTCCTGCCGAACTTTATCTCGGGGCTTCTTGACAACTACGTTTTTGACGGAAAGCTCGGAGCCTGGGGTTCCGTAATCGAGGGCGTTATCAAGATTTTGATATTCATTCTCTATCTCTGGCTCATATCGTTTATGAGGGATATAAAACGCACCTTTATGTATCACGGAGCAGAGCATAAATCAATCGCCTGCTTCGAATCCGGAGCCGAATTAACCCCCGAAAACGCAAAGAATTATACGAGGTTTCACCCCCGTTGCGGAACCAGCTTTATGTTCTTTATGATACTGCTCGGCGTTTTCGTAGGCTTCTTTGTAAAGCTGATATTCGAGGGGCTTAACGTTTGGGCTTATACCGGAATAAGACTTTTACTGCTCCCGCTTGTCGTTGGGCTGGGATATGAGTTTATAATGTTTGCCGGAAAGCACGATAATTTCATTGTGAAAATACTTTCAGCTCCCGGACTCTGGGTTCAAAGAATTACGACCAAAGAGCCTACCGAGGATATGCTGGAGGTTGCTATAACCTCTATAAAATGCGCCCTGCGTGACGATTTTGCCGAATTTAAGGAGTTTTACGAGGCCCGTCCCTGGGAAGCAAAAAAAGAGGCTGAGGAAACCGCCGAGGAGATAGGCGACACGCAAAACGCAGTCGCCGAGAAAGGCGTATGCGAGGCAGCCGACAGCTCGGCAAAAGAAGAAAATGAAGCTATCTGATGCCGAGAGAATACTCGGGGAGGGCGGAATCGAGGACGCAAGGCGGGAGGCAAGACGGCTTTTCGCTCATTTTGCAAGGCTTCCCGAAGCCGAGCTTTACTGCCGTGACGCAGAATCGGACTCCCCGGAGCTTACCGAAGCCGTAAGGCGCAGAGCCGAGCGCTTCCCTCTCCAGTATATAATCGGAGAGGTGGATTTTTACCGTGAGTGCTACAAGGTTACTCCCGACTGCCTTATTCCCCGCTCCGACACCGAAATCCTCGTTGACGAGGTGATAAAAAGGCTTCCCCCCGAAGCTGACTTTATAGACCTTTGCACCGGCAGCGGCTGTATCGCTCTTTCAATACTTAAAAATACCGAAAAAACCGAGGCGGTTGCGGTGGACGTATCCGAGGGCGCTCTGAACGTTGCAAGGGAAAACGCAGAAAGGCTCGGCCTTTCAAAGAGAGTAAGCTTTCTTTTAGAGGACGCACTTCGCTTAAAGGTAAGAGAAAAAGCCTTTGCGGTGGTTTCAAACCCCCCTTACGTTTCAAATTCGGCATACAGGGAGCTTCAGGCTGAAATATTCTACGAGCCTGAAATCGCTTTTCTTGGCGGAGAGGACGGGCTTCTCTTTTACAGAAAAATCATTCCGCTATATAAGGACGCCTTGGCAGAGGACGGATTTTTCGCCTTTGAAATAGGCTACGACCAGGCTGACGCTATCAAAAATATAGCAAAAGAAAACGGATTTGACACGGAAATAATAAAGGATTACGGTCAAAATCCCAGAGTGGCTATTCTTAAAAAAGCAATTTAAAATCACGAAAAATCGCCCCATCACATACTCTGTGACGAGGTGATAAAATGAAAAAAACAGTTGCGCTTATATACGGCGGCGAGGGGCGGGAGCGTGAAATATCGGCGCTTTCGGCAAAAAACCTATACCGCCTTATCGACAAGGAAAGGTTTAGCGTCATTTCGGTTTTTATATCCGAATGCGGCGACTGGTTTATTCTGTCAAAAAACGGAAGGACTCCCACCTTTCCCATACGGCTTTCCGGCAAATCGGGACTTTACTCAAAGGGAGAAATACTCCGTATAGACGCCGCTATCCCCTGTCTTCACGGCGATATGGGTGAGGACGGAATTATTGCAGGGGCACTGAGGACGGCAGGAATATCCTTTGTCGGCGCCGGGACGGTATCTGCCGCAGCCTGCTCGGATAAAATCATAACGAAATCGGTTGCCGAGGCGCTGGGCATTCCCACGGCAAAGTGGATATACGCAACCGAGAAAGAGAGTGCTGACACCGTAAGAAAACGTGCGGAAGCCAAGCTATCATACCCTCTTTTCATAAAGCCCAGCCTTATGGGAAGCTCAATAGGGATAACGAGAGCCTTTTCAAGCGAAGACTTTGCTGACGCTTACAGAGAGGCGCTCTCCTACTCCCAAAGACTGCTTATTGAAGAAGCAGTCTCGGTTAATACAGAAATAGAATGCGCTTATCTTGAGCTTCTCGGCTGCAAGCATTACTCGATAGGAGCGGTGCTTTCGGACGGAAAATTTTACGGCTTTTCCGAAAAATACAGTGACGGAGGCACACCGACCGCAGAAAAAAGCACTCTTGACGAAAAAACCGAAAAAACCGTCATTTCCTATGCAAAGAGCCTCAGAAATGCAATATCGGTTGAGGGACTTGGCAGGTTTGACTTTTTTCTCACCGATAGCAAAAAAATACTCTTTAACGAAATAAACGTCTTTCCCGGAATGACACCGACAAGTCTTTACCCGAGACTTACGGTTAATATGGGGCTTTCAGAGGGAGAATTTATAAATCTCCTGATTTCAGAGGCTATATATGATAGGCGTTTTTGACAGCGGAGAGGGCGGTCTCATTACCGTAGAAAAGATACGAAGGCTTTCTCCGAATGCCGACATAGCCTTTCTTGCCGATAGAGAAAATGCGCCTTACGGAACGAAAACGAGGGAAGAAATAATCCTCTGCTCAAAAAGAAACATAAAAAGACTAAGAGAGGTCGGGGCAGAAAAAATACTGATAGCCTGTTGCACGGCAAGTACCGTTTTCCCCTTCCTTTCACCCATAGAAAAAGAACTTGCCATACCGATAATTGAGGCTACGGCAAGACTTGCGGCAAGGAAAACGAAAACCAAAAAAATCGGAGTTATAGCAACGGAGGCGACCGTTTCTTCGGGAGCGTTTTCCAAAAGCATAAAAACGCTCATTGCTGACGCAGAGGTTACGGAAAGGGCGGCTCAGGAGCTTGTGGGGCTCGTTGAGGGCGGCGAATCTGACTCAAAGCTTTCAAAGAAAGCGCTTTACAAAATAAAGGAACTTCTTTCGGATATAAGAGGGGCAGATTTTGACGTTCTCATACTCGGCTGCACACATTTCCCAAGACTTGAAAAAACGATATCCGAAATTACCGGCAAGCTAACCGTCAGTTCAGCGCTTGCTGGAGCTTTGGAAATACAAAAATACATAGAAAATAACGGAAAAGGCTTAACTCTTTACCTATAGCGTATTAAGGGTTAAGGCTCGGCTAAAAATAAAAGGACTTCCAAAAAAAGAAAGGAACGCTTACGAAATGTCAAAATACAGACGTGGCAGAATAAACGATGCGGTAGCAAAGGAATTGGCTATAGCGCTTGCGGATATAAGAGAGCCTAAGGTAGTGAAAAACTTTGTCAGCATAACCAGAGCAGAGGTAGCGCCCGACCTTAAATACGCAACCGTATATTTTTCCTGCATAGGAGATTTCAGCGAAGCAGGAGAGGGACTCAAAAAATGCACGGGAATGCTCAGGCATCACCTGGCCGTAACGCTTAATCTGCGTATAACTCCCGAGCTTAATTTCGTTAAGGACGGCTCTATGGAGCACGGAGCAAGAATAGCAAAGCTTCTTGACGAGGTTATGCCGAAAACGAAGGAAGAAGAACAATGAGCGAAAAAAGAACTCTTGACGCAAGAAAAACGGCAGAGCTTTTGCTAAGCTTCAAAAGGCCCACGGTTATTATGCATACGAGGCCTGACGGCGATACTGTCGGAAGCGCTGCGGCTCTAATCGCCGTATTCGAGCAGTTAGGCATAGCCGCTCAGTACGCCTGCGCCGATAAAATTCCCAAAAGACTTGCCTTCCTTGCCGAAAATCTCACTTGCTCGGAAGCGCTTGACGAAAGAGAGCTTATCGCCATTGACGTGGCTTCGGCATCTCAGCTGGGCGCACTTTCCGAATATGCTGATAGGATTACCCTCACTATAGACCACCACAGAGTCAATTCTCCGTTTTCTGATAATTTTACCCTGCCCGATGCTTCAAGCGCAGGTGAGACTCTGTTTGCGGTTATATCCGAGCTTATCGCTATGAAAAAAATAACCCTTACCGAAAGCATAGCCTATCCTCTTTATGCGGCTATAAGCTCGGACACCGGGGGATTTCTCTTTTCCTCCGCAACCCCGAAAACCTACAGAACAGCTGCGGCGTTAATGGAATGCGGCATAGATTACGCTGACGTAAACCATAGGCTTTTTCATTCAAAATCAACAGAACAGCTTAGGGCCGAGGGCTTTATTGCATCAAAAATAAAAACTGCCGCCGAGGGAAAAATAGCGTACGCCTCTCTCTCAAAGGACGAGCGCAAAGCGCTTGGCGCACTGCCCGAGCATTTTGAAACGGCAATAGACGTTATTCGCTCCCTTCTCTTTGCCGAGGTTGCCGTTTTCGTGCGTGAGAATGACGATGGCACCTTCAAGGCGTCCATACGCTCAACGGAGCTTAACGTTGCCGAAATAGCCTATGAATTCGGGGGCGGCGGCCACGTAAGAGCTGCAGGCTGCTCGGTTGAGGCAGAAAGCGCCGAGCAGGGTGCAGAGCTTGTCGTTTTAAGAATAGAAAAAGAATTTAAAAATAAATAGGAGAAAAGGTATGAAAAAAATCACGAAGGCTATAATACCCGCTGCGGGACTCGGAACACGAATGCTCCCTATTTCACACGCAGTTCCAAAGGAAATGCTTCCCATAGTTGACCTTCCGGCAGTTTTCTATCTCGTAGAGGAGGCCGTAAAAAGCGGTATTACCGACATTCTTATTATAACCAACAGAGACAAGGACGCAATGGAAGACTTTTTCGACCTTTCCATTGAATACGGACAGGCTCTCACCTCAAAGGGAAAGACCGAGGAAGCTAAAAGGCTTTACGAAATCGCAAATATGGCTAACGTATTTTTCCTTCGCCAGAAGGAAACCAAGGGGCTGGGCCACGCAGTCGGCAGAGCGCGCTCCTTTGTCGGAGACGAGCCTTTTGTCGTTATGTACGGTGACGACATAATTTTCTCCGAAACGCCCGTTTGCCGTCAGCTTATTGACGTTTATGAGAAATACGGAAAAATGGCTGTCGGTGTTAAGCCGGTTCCGTGGGCTGACGTACGCAAGTACTGCTCTCTGAAGGTTGACGCAGTGGCGGGAGAGGACAGAGTTACCTATTGCACGGATATGATAGAAAAGCCGGCGCCGGGACAGGAATTTTCAAACCTTTCTATCCTTGGACGAGTACTTCTGACTCCCGAAATTTTCGATATCATTGACGCTCTTCCCAAGGGTGCGGGCGGAGAAATACAGCTCACTGACGCTATGGCAAAGGTTGCAAGAGATAGTGGCATTTATGCGCTTGAATTTGAGGGCGACCGTTACGATATGGGCGCAAAGCTCGGATTTTTAAAGGCAAACGTAATAAAGGGACTTTCTCACCCCGAAACCGCTGACGGACTCAGAGAATTTTTGAAGGAAATCGCAAAGGAGCTTTGATGTGATAATACGCCGAAGCCTGCCAGCCGATGCTTCTAAGATAGCAGAGCTTGAAGCAACCGTCTTTTCCGACCCTTGGAGCCGTGAGGATATAACCTCGGCGATAACCTGCTCCGGCTCTATGTGCTATACGGCGCTCGGAGAGGACGGAGAGCTATACGCATATCTTATCGGCAGAACGATTTTGCCCGAGGGTGAAATATACAGAGTTGCAACTCTGCCAAAGAAAAGACGTAGGGGAATTGCATACAGACTTTTAAGCTACGCCATAAAAACCGAGATGGGCAGGGGACTTGAAACGCTTTTCCTTGAGGTTCGCTCAGAAAATCTGGCAGCAAGAAGGCTTTACGCTTCCCTATCCTTTTCCGAAATAGGCATAAGAAAAAATTATTATAAAAATCCGCCCGATGACGCTATAGTTATGCTCAAATCAAGCGGACGAGAGGACTAATTAATGAACATACTCGCATTTGAAAGCTCCTGCGATGAAACGAGCGCAGCTGTCGTTTCCGAAAAAGACGGAGCCTTTGAGATAAAATCGAATATCGTTGCCTCTCAGATAGAGATACATAAGCTTTACGGGGGTGTAGTTCCCGAAATTGCAAGCAGAGCGCATATAGAAGCTATATCGAATATTACCTACGAGGCGCTTCTGACGGCGGGGCTTTCTCTCTCGGATATCGACCTCGTAGCCGTTACGGCAATGCCGGGGCTTATAGGGGCGCTGCTTGTCGGCGTTAATTTTGCGAAGGGACTTGCCATAGCAAACTCAATCCCTCTGGTTGCCGTAGACCACATAAAAGGACATATAGCCTCAGTCTATCTTTCGGACGATGCGCCAAAGCCGCCCTTTATCGCTCTCACGGCATCGGGCGGACACACCTCAATATACAAAACCGACTCCTATTTCGATATAACCGAAATAGGCTCGACAAGGGACGATGCGATAGGCGAATCCTTTGACAAAATAGGAAGAATAATCGGCATACCCTACCCTGCCGGCAAGGGCTTTGACAGTCTTAGCGAAAGGGGCTTTGTAAAAGCTACGGGGCTCAGCATAAACACCCCGGGAATTTACGAAAAATACCGCAAGAGCGCAGCTTACAAAAATCCCGATATGCAACTGCCCTCCCCCGCCTTAAATGACGGAACGCTTGATTTTTCGTTCTCCGGCTTAAAAACCGCATCAATAAATCTTCTGCACAGATACGAGCAGAGAGGAGAAAAACCGGACGCCGAGCTTTTCGCCGCAAGATACACCTACGAGGCCGTTGAAGCGGTTGCAAAAAAAATTTCGCTTTCTCTTGAAAGATATCCCGGATATGCTCTCACCATATCGGGCGGCGTTGCCGCAAATTCGCACCTGAGAAGAAGGCTTTCCGAGGTAGCAAGGGCGCATAAGGTTAAAATATATATCCCACCGCTCTCCCTTTGCGGAGATAATGCGGCTATGATAGCCGCAGCGGGATATTTTGAATATAAAAGCAACAATATCCAAAACTCTGCGCTGAACGCCAGCGCACTAGATTCTATCAGATAAGAAAGGAAGCCGAATGGAAAGTATTGATAAGATAAACGGAACGTTTGGAAAAAGAACGCTGGATTTCTCAAAGCCTCAAGTTTCTGCGGCGGTTATAAAAAGACTGCCGAGATATCACCGCTATCTTGGAGATCTTTTGAGAGAGCACAGACTCAGAATCTCCTCGTCCGACCTCTCCAGACTTATGAACGTGACCGCTTCTCAGATAAGGCAGGACCTCAACTGCTTTGGCGGCTTTGGTCAGCAGGGTTACGGCTACAACGTTAAATATCTTTACGGAAAAATAAGTGAGCTTCTGGGAGTTGAGGAGGGCTACAGAGCCGTCATTGTCGGGGCGGGTAACCTTGGCAGAGCGCTCGCATCTACTCATATGTTTGAGCGCAGAGGCGTTGACAGAGTCGCTATGTTTGACATCGACCCCGAAATTATAGGAAAAAGCTTTTCGGGAATTCCGGTTTATCCCGTGAGTATGCTTTATGAATTCTGCAAAAAGGAAAATGTAGCTATCGGAGTCGTTACCGTTCCAAAGGAAGCGGCGTATAAGGTATGCAGAATTATGGTAGACGCCGGAGTCAAGGGGCTTTGGAATTTCGCAAATATGGAAATCAAATTTCCCGAGGCCCCCGTTATAGTTGAAAATATACATCTCGGCGACTCGCTTATGAAGCTTTGCTACGAGATAAAAACCGACTTGGAAAAAAAGTAAAAACGGAGCTTTAAAATGCTTGAATACGATATAAAAATATCCGCCCTTTCGGAAGACGGGCTTTCGGAGGACGCAACGGCGGCAGAGCTGCGGACACTTATCGTTCTCATTTCCCGAAACGGAAAAATAAACGATTTCGGCGAGCTTGCCAAGCTTGCAAAAACCTCAAAGCCGAGAGCTATCGCAGCCGTTGCGCTGTGGCAGGAAATGGGAATAATCAAAGAAAAGGACTCTGCTAATGCAGACGGAAACATATTCGAGGAATTTTTGCCAAGAGAACCGCTTTCCGCACCTATAGAGGAAGGCGCAGAGCAGATAGCGAAGGACATACGGGATAATAAGCTCTCCTCTCTTATCGCAGAATGCGCTCGGCTTATGGGAAAGCCTATGCTTTCGACAGCAGAGGCGAAAAAAATAGTTCTGCTCTCTACGCAGTACTCGCTTGACGAGGAATACATAATTACTCTTGCAGCGCATCTGCTTGATAAAGGTAAGCTGACCGTAACACGCCTTGCCGCAGACGCAGAAAGGCTGGTTAAAGGCGGCATAGACTGCGCAGAGGAGCTTGAAAGGCATCTTGCCGAGGCGGCAACTCAAAGCAGCGCGCATATGGAATTAAAAAGGCTCGTAGGCATAAGGCGAAACCTTTCCCCAAAGGAAAAGGAATACGCTGAGCGCTGGTTTTACGATTTTGGATTTTCCTCTGCCATAGTTTCACTTGCCTTCGATATAAACGTTTCAAAAACCAATCAGGAGCTTTCGTTTGCCTATATGAATACGCTGCTTGAAAAGTGGCACGGCGCAGGCTGCAAAACACTTGAGGAATGCAAGGCGTTTTACGAAAGCGACAGAGCCTCTATTGCGGCTGAATACAAAAAGAAAAACGCAAAAGAGAAAAAGGAAAAGCCGGCGCTTCGCTACGGAGAATTTGACGTCAACGACGCTTTCAGTAAAGCGCTCACGAGAAGCTACGGAGACGAAGAAAACTAACTCGCCACAAAGCACATAAAATACCGAAACGCAAAAGAACGTTTGCTCTTTTTCGGCGTTTTGGCGACAAGAACGGAGAATAGATATGTACGGATATGACAACTACCAAAGGGTAAAGGAACAGATAGAGTCTAAGCGCCTTGAGGCCGTAAGACTCGCTGACGAAAGAAACGCAGAGCTGAGAAGCAAATCCGAGGATATTAGAGTAATAGACGCAGAGCTTGTTAAAACCGGGCTTCTCCTTTTTAAAACTGCGTGCGAGGGTGGGGATATAACCCCCATAAGAGAAAGAAACCTTTCACTTAACCAAACCAGGCGGGAGCTTTTGGTTGCGCTTGGATATCCTGAGGATTATACCGAGGTGAAATATTCCTGCCCCCACTGCTCAGATACGGGATTTGTGGACGTTAAAATGTGCGTCTGCTTCCGTGAAGCGCTACTCAAGGAAAACATAAAATCCTCGGGAATAGGTTCTCTTATCGAGAAGCAGTCGTTTGATAATTTTTCTCTCGCTCACTACTCTTATGACGAAGACCTATATCAAAGAATGAAGAAAAATCTTGAGGCCGCCCGTGATTTTGCGGACAATTTCGGCACTCTTAGTAAAAACCTTTTGCTTATAGGCCCGACCGGCACCGGAAAGACTCACCTTTCAACCGCCATAGCGAAAACGGTTATCGAAAAGGGCTACGAGGTAATTTACGACAGCACTCAGAACGTTATCTCGGCATTCGAGGCGGACAGATTTAAAAGCGGCTACGGCCCATACGAGCCTAAGGGTGAAAAATACCTCGACTGCGACCTGCTTATCCTTGACGATTTGGGAACGGAAATGGTAAATCAGTTCACGGTTTCCTGCCTTTACAATCTACTAAATACAAGGCTTAACAAATCCTTATCCACCGTTATATCGACAAATCTTTCCCCGGCGGAGCTATCAAACAAATACGAGGACAGAATATATTCGAGAATTATAGGCTCCGACTCACGCATTCTTCTTTTCGGCGGAAAGGACAGAAGAATAAACGGAAAGTAATTTTTTGCCCGAAAATTTCTAAAAACAACAAATAAACCCGCCGCAGAAACAAGTCCTGCGGCGGTTTTTTCATTCGGCTAAGCGTTGCCGAATTTTTTATTTTTAATTATCTGATATAAGCTATGCTTCCGTCAGGATAATCTATTCTCCAGATTCCTTCATAATCCTGGAAAATTCTGGTTACCTTGGTTTCGGACTCAAGAAGCTTCTCGCCGTTTGCATTGTAGTAAACGTAAACGGTCTTTTCAGCATCTGCGGTATCGCAAACTACATAGTAATCTGATTCCTTGTCATCTATGGTCTTCGTATCGGCATCGTTGATAAGAACGGGAGCCTTTACGGTTGCGCTGTAATAGTAATAGGTCGTCTTAGCAGGCTCAGTTTCGGTTGCCTCAACGGTCTTGGAAAGAATTACGTATCCGCTGAATTCATTTTCGATAGCGTAACCCTCAGCAATAAGGTCAAGCTTTACGGTCTTCATATCCCAGGAATAGAATTTTCCATCGATATAGAGAATTCCTGAAACCATGTCGGCATCGGAAGGAAGCGTACATATCTCGTTTCCGTTGTCGTCATAAACCTTATTTACATCGGAGCCTTCTCCGTAAACAACCTTTCCGACATAGTAGCCGGGAGCAACGTTAGTTATATCCTCAACCATAAAGGGATAGTTCGTAGAAAGGTTAGCAACGATATTAAGCTCGCCGTCAACGAATACTTTCTCGGTCTTAGTAGCTATTTCCTTGTTCTGAATGCTCTGGATATAAAGCTCGTTCTTTGCGTTTGCGGGCTTCACGGTTTCCTCGTCAATAGCATTGCCTTCTATGATATAATATCCGAATTCAACCTCGGTTTCGGTCTTAGCTGCAACGTCAACTATCTTGTAGTCGATAGCGTATTTAACGCCGCCGATAAGAACGTCATAGTTTGCCGAATCGGAAGCTACGCCTCTTCTAACCTGGAAAAGCACCTTGCCGTCAGCAAGATAGAAGGGGGTAACGCCGGCGGGAACGTCAAAGCTATGTACGCAATTAATCCACTTTGCGAGGTCGTATACGTAAATTTTGCCGTTTCTTAAAACGTAGCCGTATTTACCGTCAGCATAGCTGAATGCGGGGCGCTTTATAAAGAGGTCGCTGTCAGCCTTTTCAAGAACCTTATAGGTTTCGGTATCGATAGCGAAGGTTTCGTCAGCTATTTCAAAATAACTTACACTGTCTCTATAATCGTTGTCAAAAATCTCGGTTACGCTTTCCTTGATGCCGGTATAGGTTGCGATAAGCTCACCTGCAAAGGTGTAATAGTTATAGGTATAGTCGTAAACTAAGGTCTCAGCGTTGTAAACCGCTTCGCTAGTCGTGTAAACGTAATAGTTTTCGAACGCTACCAAGGTAGTCTTTTTGGTGCCTGCGTTTTCAGAGGTATATTCGCCTGAGGAAAACTCGTAAAGATACTTGTCGTTTATAGCGTCATAAAGCTTAACGATATCAGTGTACTTAACGTTTTCGGGGTCGGTATCGTCAGTGTCAGTATATCTGATTACGTAAAGACCGGCTCTCCAAAGCGAACTGGTGGTAAGATGGTCAACGGGCTTAACTGTGCCTACAGCAATTACCTCAACGTTTTGCGCATCTACAAATTCTGAGAATTTGATATTAGAAGGCATAGGCTTCACTACAGTTTCTACAACCTCTTCTTCGGCGGAAACGAATTCCTTTATAGTAACAACGGGAATCTGGCAGTTGTCACAAACGTTGTTAGCGTCTGCGTCCGTATGCACGCAATCACCGTCACCGCAAGAAGAAAGTAGAGCTGTCATACAAAGCACTGCAAGAAATAATACTAAAATTCTGCGTTTCATATTTTCTGCTCCTTTTCGTTATTTTATAATGTAATAAACCGATTCGGTCATATATGCTTCGGGAATGTCGATTGCTTCCTCTAAAAGAACGTTTTCCTTCAGATTTTGCGTTGAGAGGAAGTATTCGTGCTTAATTTCGCAAATATACACGCCTTCTTCAACTTCGACAAAATCTCCAAGCGAGGTGCTTACGTTATAGGTTGCGTAGTAGTGCTGCGTGTCAACCTGCTTCGTGTAGCTCTCGGTAGTGAGAAGAGTCGTTCCGTCAAGGTTATAATATTCCTGGGTGGACCAACCGATAATCGGGTAACTACCGGTCGAGCTATCGTAATTACGAAGCGCTTTCTCTCTTACTACGTAATTACCGTTAACGGTATATCTGTAATCGGAACCGTAAAACTCAGTGTCAAAGTTATCGGCATAGAAAGTATACCAGCCGTTCTGGTCGTAATCATAGCTTACGTATTCAATACGGCCTACCTTGAGAGTATAATCCGAAACGAAGAATATCTTGCCGTTCTGAACTGCAACTACCTTATCAAAATTAGTGTAGTTACTGCTAAGGTCAGTAAGCAGATTTCCGTTATCAGCGTAAACCTTAGTGCCAACAAGAACGCCGTTTTCGATAGCTATCATTTTGCTAACATCTTTGCTAAAGAGGGAAATCTCGCCGGTCGTTACGTTTGCGCTGTAGTAAACTACGCGGTCGCCGGGCGCTCTGGTAGCCAGAAGCAGATTTCCGGAGGGCTCGTAGCTTGCATATCCAAACTGGTTAGGAATTATATTAGGAAGCTTTGCAACAACCTCAAGGCTTTCGTTAAGAACTGCGAATTCGCTATTCTCTCCACGAACGCCGTTTGAATATTCCTGAATTTCAGCAAGAATAAATCCGTCACGAACCTTGCCGTTTTCAAAGAAATCTCCTCTTCCCTCAAGAGTTCCTACAGAAACTTGGTTGAGGTAGGAATTGATTACCTTAGTGGTTTCATTATAAAGCTTAGAAACGGTGAAATTTCTTTCAAGATTGGTTACGCTTCCGTCCTTTGCGCTTATAACTGAATGAACTATATCAAACTTTTCTCCCTGCAGCTCGAAATCAAACGTTGCTGCGTCACGGGAAAGTAATTGACGAGTACAAATGTATATATCGCCGTTAGAGAGAACTGCGTAGCTTTCTACTGTATAGCAAGAAGCCTTATAATTTGCGGTGATACCGTAATTTTTATTCATAACGGTAATCTCTATACCGGGAATGGCGAACATAGTCATTTCGCCTACCGGAATGGTGATGGGAATTTCCTCTACTACGAGGTACTTGTAATCGCCAAACTCAAAATAAGCGTAGCCCTTGTTTTTGGTGTATATTGTTAAATTTCCGTCATAACGCTCGGGAGTCATACTGTCCTTATTAAAGACGGGTATGTTATACTCAAGACCTGCTGCAAATTCAGCAAGGAACTCGCCGTCCTTGCTTATAACGTAAGCCTTATCCGAGATAGTAACTACCGTATTTCTTGTGATGCTGTAATTATCAGCATTCTCTACCGTTGCCTTTTGCTCAAGATTCTCAAAGAGCTTCTCGCCGGTAAGCTTATAGTAGGAATAGGTGGACTCAAGCTCATACTGAGGCTCTGTCTCGGTTGCTTCGGGGTCAGCCTCAACGAGAACGTATGCGTCCTTTTTAACCTCGTATATAGCGTCCTTTATTACGGTTACAGTGTATTTTACGTAGTCTTCAAAACCGTAGGTTTCCTTGTCAACTACTGCGCCGGTGCCGAGAATTACGTCCACGGATTTCAAGGAAAGAATCGCCTTGCCGGTTTCGCCGCTGTAAATCGTGGTTTCGGTGGTTTTCTTAACCAAAGTATCGGTTTGTTCGATAACCTTGTACTCTTCGGTGTCCTTTGTCACAGAATAATTGCCGTTTCCGGGGGAAACGCTCTGACCGTCCTCAGTCTTCGCTATTGCTTCGGCTTTAAGATTAGAGATTGCTTCGGGAGCCTTGAACTCAACATACTGAGCCCACTGCCCGATAAGAGCCTTATATTCTTCGTTCGTCTTTGCAACGCCGTCATCCTGGTCGGTTTCGCCGTCAAACGGAGAAGAACAAGCGGTAAAGAGGAGGGCAAGAGAAAGCATTAAAGCTATGAGAACTGAAATCTTATAGGTTTTTCTCATTATCGGTCACCTCCGTCATCTTCTGCGGGCGCTTGCTTTACTATAAATACGAAATCGCCGTTTATTACTACGTAATTATCCTCAGCTCTTGTAACAGAAAGCTTTTTATAGGAGTTTATAAGCTGATTCATTTCTCTGTTATAGATTACGTAGTGATTAGCGCCTCTTTCATATATAGCAATGCAGTTTTCATCATCGAAAATCATCTGTACATTGCTGCAAGATACGTTGTTATGATATTCGGGTTCTTCGTAATATCCGCCGTCATTTTCGGGCTTTCCGTAATCGCCAAGGCCCGAGCCGTCACCGTATCCTTCGTTATATTCGGGATACGGACTCATATATTCCGCAACGTCATCGATATGAACGAAATAAACGTCACGGCGGGTTTCGTTAATTACGCCCATTTCCTGATAGTTATAGTATCTTTCGAATACGAGATATTCTCCGAAGCTTCTGAAGTATCTCCACTGGGAAGACTCACCGTAGAAGCGATACGAGAAATCAAACTTGCATACAAGCTCCATATCGTAATCATAAACACCGCTCTGGGTAACAACCTTATCGCCTACTATGTCCGCAGAAGACGGAATATAGGAGCGAACGGAGCCGTCAGCGTTGAGAATAGCGTATTTGCATTCTGTTCCGTCAGCCATCGTGTAAGCGGTATCAAGCTTTACGTAAAGTGCGCCGCCGGAAATAACCTTGATGTTTTCGCCATCAAACGCATTTAAAATAGACTGCTCGCAAATAGACTGCTCGCAATTGACGTTTTCAAGCTCGTGCTGGATAGAAAGGTCGCTGTTCATAACGAACACTGAAGCGCCGGCAAAATTAAGTCCGCCTTCCTTGCCGTCCTCAATCTTACTCGCGGAAATAAAGTTCGTAACGTTATCGGTAAAACCAACGGCAACCAAATCCGTATCTGAAAATTCCGCAATATCGTAGGAATTCATAACCTCTTCGATGTAATACTTAAAGTCGGTATGCTCGGTTACCTTTCCCGTTTCAATATCTACAGTAAGAGTCTGAAGCTTCAGCTTAACGCTTTCCATAACGAAATCGTAATCTCCGGCTTCAACGATAAAGAGCGCCTGAACGAGAAGATTGCCGTTTGCAAGAACGAAAGGTTTAACCATATACGCTTCCTTATTGTAAGCATAACGGAATACAAGCTCCTCGGTTTCCTTATCGTAAACCTCTGCTGCGCCCTTTTCTGCGTAGCTTGAATCTACGGGGCCGTAAAGTGCGCTAAGGAAATATCCGTACTTATCGGTTTCATTATCGTAAATGCCGAAATGGTCTCCCTCTCCAACGTTCCAGGAGCGGATAACCTTATTTTCGACAGCGTTGAACACCGCCTTTACGTCACCAACGCTGAGAAGAACCTTAGTTCTGTTAGAATTGAGGTCATGCTTTACGGTATTGGTGTCAACGTAAATATTCGTGTTAAGGAATTCTGTTCCGCAAGAATCGAAGAGCATAACGTAATCGAGCGTTTTGTCGTAGCTCTCGTTAAGCTCGTTATCCTCAATAAAGTCGTCTTCAAGCTTTTCGTAGAGGATATGCTCTGCGAAGAAATAGTAAATTGCGCTGTTTTCTGCCAAGCGTATGTTTCTGATATCTGCGTTAAGCTCGCTGGGAGCATGCTTTTTGTGACCGAAATCATCGTTATCTCCGTAATTTCCGTCCTCATAGGTATGAGAGAGAGTCTTAACAACGGAATCGGTATTTGCGTTGTAGAAGGTATAGGTTTCCGTCACGTTGTTAAGGAAATCCTTCGTCTTATTCTTAAAGATATAGAGCCCTGCTGCGCTCTTAATTATCTCGCCGTATCCGGTAGAATTGACCGAGGTAAGCTCTATTGATTCGTCATATTCGGGGTATGTGATATAGTCGGTATTCTTTGGATTTGTGAGAGTGGGCTCGGTGTAATCGCCATCGCCTCCTCCGCAGCTTACAAGCAGCATAGCAAGGCAAAGCAAAGCTGAAATTAAAGCTATTATTCTATTCTTTTTCATTCTTTCGCTCCTCCTCACTCATTTTCATTTTGGGGCATATCATCAGCGCAGTTTACAACGTAAACGACACCCTCGCCATATACCGCAGTTTCTACGTAAATAACGTCTTCCAGAGAAGAAACGTTAACAGCTCCCTGAACCTTGAGGAGCGTTTTTCCTTCGGAATTAACTATCGAGGTGTTTTCGTTTTCGATGTCGTAAACTACCACGTAGCCGTTTCCAACGGTTTTAACCTTCGTATTAATGCCGTCTGCAATAAGCTCAAGCTTACCGGTCTCAGCGTTAAACGCATAGGTTGCGGCTGCATCGGTTCCGAAGCTCTGAACGGATACGTATATCGTCTTACCGTCAGTAGCTACGCCGAACATTTCTCCGCTGTCCATAGGCATACTGCCCGCAAGAACAGTCTTCTGGAAATCAAGCACCTGCTTGCCGTCAAAATCGTAAATTCCCGAGTTGATTACAACGTATTCATCAGTAAGAGCAAGATATTTTTCGGGAAGATATCTTACAAGCTCACCGTGGTAATCGTAAACCGCAAGTCTTTCTTCTCCGCCGACAGATACTTTTGCAATATAGTAATCCTCGTTAGCCTTTACTATACCGCCGAACATATTTTTTGACGAAAGCTCGTCATTTACGAAATTGTAAACGACGTTAAAGGAATCGTCAACAACGGATACGTTGGTGTAAGCGGTAATTCTTCTGTCCGCTATAGGCGTGTAAAGAACGAGGTTTGCATAGCCTTCGTTAAGAGTAAAGGGAAGAATGGGCGCTACGTCGGCAGAAACCACGTCATATCTTGACTGCATACCGAGAATAAGAGCGTCAAAATCAACCTCGCTGACGCTGCCGGTTATGTAGTCGATTATCTTGGTTTTAAGAGTAACCTGCCAGTTTTTGTAGATAAAGTCGTAGGTCTCTCCGTCCTCGGCAAGATAGCATTCCTGAACGAGAATGTTTCCGTTATCAAGAACGTGGATTTTGGGGTCTACGAGAGTGCCTCCGTCAACAGTTCCCAAAACGTTGTTGGGATGGTTATACTGAACTGCGCAGATTCCCTTCTGGTCAAATACCATTATGTTACGGTGCAATTCGTCAAACTGCCAAGCGTAAAGATATCCGTTATACTCAGCGTCAAAGCTGAAATATTGGTCAAGGCTGAGATATTGGATATACGAATTTGCAACGTCAGCCATATCCTTATGGAATTCCTGCATTGCATCTCCCTTGAGCCAGTAAACAGCATCCTCAAGCTTTACGATATAAAGGTTTCCTACCTTCTGTATATCGTAAGTATTACTGCTAGTCTGGTTGCCGAGAGAACGGTAAGTAGTCTCTCCGACAAAAACGTAACGGTAATTCCAGTTTGGCTGGTAGTAGCCGCCGTCCGGATGGTTCGAGTCGGAATAAAATGACCAACTGTTAACCCCTATCTGAACAAGAGGGTAAGCGGAAACGTCAGCTTTAATCTCGCTTTGAGGAGCCGAGCTGTTATCCGATACAGTAACGTAATCGGAGTAGAGCTTTTTTCCGGTAACAAGGTCATAAACGCTGACGGTTTTCTTGACGTAACCGGTGCTATCCGCTTCTTCGCTTTCTACTGCTATAACGTTTGCCTCTTTGTTTTTAGAAACAATCTTACCGTCTATCTGATATACGTTATCAAAAACGGCAGTATCGTCTTCAAAATCAAAGCACTCAAGCGTATCGGATGCGGCGCCGCAGGACGTACATACGAGCGCTACCGAAATAAGCAAAAGAAGCCAGAAGATTTTTTGCAATTTCATGATTTTCTCCTTTTTAAATTTTTTGGTTAATTATATTATAATAATTAATGAAAAATAAGTCAACAGATTTTCATAAAATTTCATTTGTCATTTTTCACAAAAAAACTGCCGTTTTCTTGCCTTTTTGCACTCCCGCTTGTTGATTTTCGAATATCGGTATGATAAAATAGAGGAGAAATGACGAAAAAGGAATACACGCTATGAAAACGATAGAGATAACCGACCTTTCTGCCCCGGAGCTTGATGTTTACGTAAGGCTGACCGGTGGGCAGCTGAAAAGAGAAACGGAGAGCGAGAGGGGAATATTTATCGCAGAAAGCCCGACCGTTATCGAGGTTGCGCTGCAATACGGCTGCGAGCCTATTTCCATTCTGACAGACGACCGCCTGATTCTTTCCGGCGCAGTTGACCGTCTTATAAAAAATCACCCGTATATCCCGGTTTATACGGCAAAAAAAGAGCTGCTTACCGCCCTTACAGGCTTTGAGCTTACGAGAGGAGCTCTCGCAGCTATGCGCCGCCCGAAACCGCTTTCCTTAGAGGAGGTATGCAGGGATTCACGCAGAATAGCCGTTCTCGAAAACGTTTGTGACGCTACGAACGTAGGCGCACTTTTTCGCTCCGCCTCAGCGCTCGGGATTGATGCGGTCCTCGTTACTCCGTCCTGCTGCGACCCACTGTGCAGACGTTCGATAAGAGTGAGTATGGGTACCGTTTTTTCACTCCCTTGGGCTAAAATAGGAATCTCTGCTTGTGACTGGCCTGCGGATATAAACAAACTAACGGCGCTCGGCTTTCGCACCGCCGCTATGGCTCTTTCGGAAAACTCGGTAAGCATTGACGACAGAAGGCTCGCCTCCGAGCCAAAACTTGCGATAATCTTAGGAACCGAGGGAACCGGACTTATGAGACAAACCATAGAGCTTTCCGACTACACGGTGAAAATACCGATGTCACACGGGGTGGACTCTCTCAACGTTGCCGCCGCAGGAGCGGTTGCATTCTGGCAGCTCAGATACAAATAAAGATTTTCGGCGACCTGCGATATGGCTATGGCAAAGTGATAAGTAAGCCTGATTTCACTGCGAAGCAACTTCACTCGTGCACCAGCACGAACTTCACCTATCTTCACTGTATTCCTTTGCGGATTTTCTATCCTTAAATTTTCATTTTTTTGACCTTTTCATATTCCTCCGAAAGCTGCATAACGTTTATTGCTTTGAGGAGCGCTTTGGCGCTGATATCTCCCGCAAGTCCGAGGCGCTCGGCAAGTATTCTTCGCTTTTCGGAAGAATTTTCGCCGCCCGAAAATCCGTCCTCGTAAAACTCGGCGCTCGTTATTTCCCTTTCGGCTTCACCCTCAGAGCTTTTGCCCTCC
>JAZSBB010000054.1:0-3008 GCA_045602185.1 Eubacteriales bacterium | reverse complement strand
TCACGCTGATGGTCGTTGATAAACTTTTCCTTGGCCTGCATCGCCCGATAGGCCGTATCGCGCATGGAACGGCTGACGCGGATCGATGAATTATCCCGCAGATAGCGCCGGATCTCCCCGATAATCATCGGGACGGCATAGGTCGAAAACCTAACGTCAAGCTCAAGGTTAAAATTGTCTATAGCCTTGATAAGACCTATGCAACCGACTTGAAAAAGGTCATTTGCGCTTTCTGCACGGCTCGAATATTTTGAAATAACGCTAAGCACGAGCCTGAGATTTCCCATTATAAGCTCATCTCTGGCCTCTCGGTCGCCTGCGGCAGCTCGGCCGAGTAGCTCCCTCTTTTTTTCTTCCGTTAACGTTTTAAGCTTAGATGTATCCACACCGGAGATTTCAACGTAGTTTCTTCTCATAAACAACCCCCGAAATTACTTGCCTAGGCAATTATAACCCAATTCAAATTGAGCTGTATTTGCCTACTTATTATTCCCAAACAAATGGAAAAATACACCGCAAGAGTGGGGGGCGTGTGAAATTTATTTTTTAATTTATCCCACAATATGACAACTAATATTTACATAACCGAAAATCAAATTGCTACAAATATTATATAATGCGTTGCGTAGCGTATTATAGTATTATATATTATATTATATTATATTATGGGATAGGCGGCATAGAAATAATCGGTGAGTTACCGATACATTTTCATATCCCTCCTTGAAATATCCGCTTTTATATGCTAGAATATAACTGTCTGATATATTCTATCAACTTACATTCTAATATTCTAAAACGAACGGAGCTTTAAAATGTATATTAACGGACTTCAAAAATTAACACTGCTTGACTTTCCCGGTAAGCTTGCGGCAACCGTGTTTTTTGGCGGTTGCAATTTTCGCTGTCCCTTTTGCCATAACGCTTCGCTCGTGCTTCGTCCTGCCGAGGCGGAAAAAATAAGCGAGGAGCAGTTTTTCTCGTTTTTGAAAAGCAGAATAGGAAAGCTTGAAGGCGTTTGTATAACCGGCGGTGAGCCTACTCTCTATCCCGAGCTTCCTTCACTTATAAAAAAGATAAAGGATATGGGCTTTGCAGTCAAGCTTGATACTAACGGCACGAGTCCCGATATGCTTGAGTCCCTCGTTTCTCGTGGGCTTATTGATTACGTTGCTATGGATATAAAAAATTCTCCCGAAAAATATCCGCTTACCTCGGGTGTTACGAACGTTGATATGTCTAAAATCGAGCGCAGCGTAGCCTTTCTTCTTTCGGATAAGGTGGACTATGAATTTCGTACAACGGTGGTAAGAGAGCTGCATACCCCTGCCGATTTTCTCGCCATTTCGGAGTGGATAAAGGGCGCAAAACGTATGTTTTTGCAGTCGTTTAAGGACTCGGGAGACCTTATAGCGCAAGGCTTTAGCGGGTATTGTGAGGAGGAGATGAGGGCGATTCTTGACCAAATTTTACCAAATGTACCTAATGCACAAATTCGAGGCTAAAAACACAACATATTGTAACAAAATTAAAAAAAACCACAATATTTTGATTTTTCCTGTTGACAAATTCGAACGAATATACTATACTAGAGGTACCGCGATTTTAGAAATTCAATAAATGACAGGAGAAATTAGTATGTACACAGTTTTAAAGCGTGACGGCAAAATTGTAGATTTTGACCTCGCCAAAATCGCTAATGCGATTGCTCTTGCCTTTGATGCTCAGGAAAGGCAGTATAACCAGAATATTATCGATTTTCTCGCCCTCAAGGTAACGGCGGATTTCGAGCCTAAAATTGAAAATTCTCACATAGCCGTAGAGGATATTCAGGATAGCGTTGAGTCGGTGCTTATACAAGCAGGATACGATGACGTTGCAAAGGCGTATATCATTTACCGCCGTCAGCACGAGAAGCTGCGTAACGTTAAGTCCACCATTCTCGACTACAGAGATATCGTTGACAGCTACGTAAAGGTCACTGACTGGAGAGTAAAGGAGAACTCCACGGTTACCTATTCGGTAGGCGGACTTATTCTTAACAACTCCGGAGCTATCACGGCAAACTATTGGCTTTCCGAGGTGTATGACGACGAGATAGCAAACGCCCACAGAAATGCCGACATTCACCTTCACGACCTTTCGATGCTTACCGGATATTGCGCAGGTTGGTCGTTAAAGCAGCTTATTTTAGAGGGACTTGGCGGTGTTACCGGTAAGATTACCTCTGCGCCCGCAAAGCACCTTGCAACTCTCTGCAACCAGATGGTTAACTTCCTCGGTATTATGCAGAATGAATGGGCAGGCGCTCAGGCGTTTTCATCGTTTGACACCTATCTTGCTCCTTTCGTAAAGGCGGACAACCTTTCTTACGATGCTGTAAAGAAATGCATAGAGTCCTTCGTTTACGGTGTTAATACTCCTTCAAGATGGGGTACTCAGGCTCCCTTCTCGAACATCACTCTTGACTGGACTGTTCCGAACGACCTTGCAGAGCTTAACGCTATAGTAGGCGGCAAGGAAATGGACTTCAAGTATAAGGACTGTAAGGCTGAGATGGATATGATTAACCGTGCCTTTATCGAAACTATGATAGAAGGTGACGCAAACGGCCGCGGATTCCAGTATCCTATCCCCACCTACTCTATTACCAGCGATTTTGACTGGTCTGAAACCGAAAACAACAAGCTTCTCTTTGAGATGACCGCAAAATACGGAACTCCCTATTTCTCAAACTACATCAATTCCGATATGGCTCCCAGTGACGTGCGCAGTATGTGTTGCAGACACCGTCTTGACCTTCGTGAGCTCAGAAAGAAGTCCGGTGGCTACTTCGGTAGCGGTGAGAGCACCGGTTCTGTTGGCGTTGTAACCATCAATATGCCGAGAATTGCATATCTTGCTGAGAACAAAGAGGATTTTTATACCCGTCTTGACCGTATGATGGATATATCCGCCCGTTCGCTCAAGGTTAAGCGTACCGTTATCACAAAGCTTCTTGACGAAGG
>JAZSBB010000053.1:0-6342 GCA_045602185.1 Eubacteriales bacterium | reverse complement strand
GCTTTTACGCTTTTTGCGCATATTACGGAAGGAAGCCTTACCGTTATCTTTACCTTTTCTCCCAAGAAGGCGTAGTTTCCGTCAGCTTTTCCGTTATGGGATATTATGACCTCTCCGCTTTCAAAAATAAACCGTTCTCTTGGTATTCTGAGTCTTTCAATATTATCCATTACTTTTGTTTACCGGCTTTGCGCACCATATTTCTTTTGCATATTTTTTTATTGAGTTATCGGAGGCAAAAATTCCGCTTGAAGCAATATTTATAAGTGATTTTTCCGTCCATTTCATTTTGTCTTGGTAGTCTGTGACCGCCTTTTTATAGGTGTACGTGTAGGAATTGAAATCAGCGATACACATAAACGGGTCTGCAACGCCGTAGGAACTATTTACGAGATAATCGGCAACGTATGAAAAATCTCCGTTTCCGATAGGCTTATAGAATCTATCCACCACCGCCCTGAGAATTTCAGAGCTGTGATAAAATTCCTTTGAGTTATAGCCGTTGCGCCAAAGCTCGTCAACCTCCTGAGTATTGAGCCCGAAAATATAAATGTTGTCCTTTCCTACCGCCTCGCTGATTTCAACGTTTGCCCCGTCCATAGTTCCTATAGTAAGCGCTCCGTTCATCATAAGCTTCATACACCCGGTTCCGCTTGCCTCCTTGCCGGCAAGTGAAATTTGCTCCGAAATATCTGCCGCAGGTATAAGAATTTCGGCAAGAGAAACGTTATATTCTTCCAAAAATACTACCTTTAGCTTTTCTTTTGCTAAGGGATTATTATTAAGTTCCTCGGATAAATAGCATATAAGCTTAATCAGCTTTTTAGCCATAACGTAGCCTGGAGCTGCCTTGGACCCGAATATAAAGGTTTGCGGCGGGATATCCGCCTCTGGATTATTTAAAAGCTCGTTATATAACGCTATTATTTTCATAACGTTCAACAGTTGCCTTTTATATTCGTGCATTCTTTTGATTTGAACGTCAAAAATTGAATTCGGGTTAATTATCTGTCCACTTTTTTTATAGATATAATCTGCAAAGGCTTCTTTATTTTTTGCTTTAATTTCCGAAAATTTATTTAAAGCGTTTGAGTCGCTTTTGTATTTTTTCAAAGCTTCAAGCTTGGTTGCGTCCTCATTGAAATCAGCACCGATAAGCTCACAAATAAGGTTATGAAGACGGGGATTTGCGGTATTGAGCCACCTTCTGTGAGCAACACCGTTGGTAACATTTGTGAATTTCCAAGGCGTCATTTTATAAAAATCGTGAAATACCGTCTTCTTTAGTATATCACTGTGAAGCGCCGAAACGCCGTTCACCTTATGGGAGCCTACAACCGAAAGGTTTGCCATACGCACTTGATTGTACGCTACTATCGCCATTCTCGATATCCTATCCCAGTCACCAGGGTAAAGATTCCACAAATCAGCGGTAAAACGGCGGTTTATTTCGCATACGATATCATAAATTCTCGGCAATTTTATGCTGAATAAATCCACTCTCCAAGATTCCAGCGCCTCGGGAAGAACGGTGTGATTTGTATATGAAACGGTTTTAACCACTATTGACCACGCCTCGTCCCACGAGTAAGAATAAACGTCCATAAATATACGCATAAGCTCAGGTATGCAAAGCGCCGGGTGCGTATCGTTTATGTGGATTGCTATATTTTTTTCAAAATCAATCAAAGAGCCGTGCTCAGCGAAATAATCGCTTATTATGCTTTGCAGAGATGCTGAAACGAGAAAATATTGCTGAGTCAAACGCAAAAGCTTTCCTTCGTCATAATCGTCCTTTGGATACAGCTGCTTCGTTATGATTTCGGCATTATTGTTTCTCGACATATTTTTAACGTATGAGCCTTGCGTTATCGCATATCCGCCTATTGCCGAATAGAGCGGTCTTGCACGCCAAAGACGGATGGTATTGACTGCGTTGGTGGTAGTTCCGGGAATTAAAAGGTCGTAAGGAACTGCTTTGACCTCGTCATATTCGTAATTAGTAATTTTTAATGACTCGCCGTTCCACTCTTCACGTATTTTACCTCCGAGCTTAACGGAAACACTTTTTTCCGGATGAGGAACGAGCCAAGCGCCGCCGCTACCCAACCATTCGTCTGGTAGTTCTACCTGTTCTCCGTCAATGATTTTTTGCTTGAAAAGCCCGTTTTCATAGAGGAGTGAATATCCGTTAGCCGCATAATCAAGCGCAGAGAGTGAATCCATAAAGCAAGCGGCAAGTCTGCCGAGACCGCCGTTTCCAAGCCCCGGGTCGACCTCGCACCCATAGATTTCATCAAAGCTTCTTCCGTATTCCTCGAGAATTTTTGAAAGCTCATCGTATATACCGAGATTTACCGATACGTTTTTTAAAGAGCGACCAACTAAAAATTCCAAACACAGATAGCAGATTTTTTTTGCATTAGTGGCTTTCTTTCTTTTTTTAAATGTGTCCCTGTATTCAAGCATAATATCTTTTATAGCCGCAACGACTGCCTGATATATTTGCTCGTCACTTGCGGATATGGGGTTCGGTATTCCTTTTGTAACGAGCTTTGATTCTATGCGCTCCTTTAAATCGGAAATCTTACTTTTTTTACCTAATACTAGGTTTTCGTTATTGTTCATTTAGTTTTCCTACCATTTTAATAAATTATCGTATATCGCTATATATTTCAAGGCAGAATTTCTCCAACTGAAATCTGTCTTAATTGCGTTTTTTCGAATTTTTGAAAACAGTTCTTTATTTTCATATATTTGCAGCGCCTCTTTTATGGTATAAAGAAGCTCGTGTGCATTAAAGTTTTCAAAGAGTAATCCGTTCCCTCCTTCTAGAAAATACGGTTTTATTGAATCGTAAAGACCGCCAACCGCACGGACTATAGGTACTGCTGCGTATCGGCAGGCTATCATCTGCGCAAGTCCGCAGGGCTCGCTTTTTGAGGGCATTAAAAAGATATCTGCGGCAGCGTACATCTTCTTTGAAAGTTTTTTGTCGAATTTTATTATAGCTTTAAAGTTTTCGTGTCTTTTCGCTACGGCGTTTAATGCGTCCTCGTATTTTTTCTCTCCCGTACCGAGAATTGCGAACTCTATATTTGCGCTATTGAGAAGTTCGTCTATAATATGGAGCAAAAGGTCAATTCCCTTTCCCTCGGTAAGTCTGCTTATCATTACGATTAACGGAATTTTATCGTTTTTTATCAGTCCGAATTCCTGTTGGAAACCCTCTTTATTTTTTCTTTTTCCTTTATCAATGGTGTTTTCATCATAAGGAAAATATATGTCAGCATTCATTGGCGAATAATATTCTTCGTCAATACCGTTGATTACGCCGTACGTTTTGTGAGAAACTGAGCGAATTATTTCAGCCAAGCCGTAAGCAAAAAAATTGTGATTTAGCTCGTTTTTGTAATTCGGACTTACTGTAGAGACGGAATCCGAAACCGTTAAAGCGCCCTTCATAAGATTTACATTTCCGTCAAATTCCAGAATGCTCTTGTATTTATCTTCTATTCCAAAAACGTCCCCTAAAATTTTTGTATCGAATTTTCCTTGATATTCTATATTGTGAATCGTGTATAGCGTACGTATTTTTGCGAGATTTTGCGAGGATTTGTATAAGGTTTTCAGATATATTACGGAAAGCGCCGTTTGCCAATCGTTTGCGTGTAAAATATCCGGTATAGCTCCTCTTTTAAGTATAAATTCGATAACGGCCTTTGAAAAAAAGGCAAAACGCTCTCCATCATCCCATTCTCCGTAAAGGTTTTCCCTGTCAAAATAATAATCGTTTTCAACGAAATAGTACGAAACGTTTTTGTATTCGCTCTTATATATTTTTGCAGTTAAAGAACGCCAGGAAAGATAAAAAGAAAGCTCAAAAACAAATTCGGTATTTTCACTGTAAGCCTCTTTCGTGCGGCGGTAGTAAGGCAAAATAACAGAAACGTTCAAATCACCCCGAGCTTCCTTTAATGCAGGCGGCAACGAGCCTATGACGTCCCCAAGTCCACCGCTTGACGAAAAAGGAAACCCCTCGCTTGCAACAAAAAGTATATCCATAATTTTATACCTTTCTGCCCTTTTGCACGTAAAACGGCATATTTTCGTTTCCTGAGAGCCTTACTCCCTTAGTAATGTGTACGCTTTTATCGGTTACTATGCAGTTCAAATCCGCATTTTCGTCAATATCAGTTCCGTGAAAAATTATGCTGTTTTTCACTACTGCGCCTTTCCCTACGTGAACGCCTCGGAAAATAATTGAGTTGATAATTTCTCCTTCTATCACGCATTCGTCAGCTATGAGCGAATTTTCTACCCTTGAGCAGGGCTTATGAAGTGTTGGTGCGGAATTGTGAACTCTTGTGAAAACAGGAAAGCCTTTTTTTAATAATAATGAGTCACGTGCCTTTTCCGATTTTAAAAGCTGCATAGAATATTTGTAGTATTCTTGAAAGCTTGATACGTGCGCCACGAATCCGTCATAACAGTGAGAACGGTAAAAGACTTGCTTATACGTTGTAAGAAGCTGATTTGTCAGACTTTTTTGCGAATAAGAATCAGCCTTTTCGATAAGCTTTCTCAGATATTCGGTTTTCATAACAAAAACGTCTAACGATATTTCTGTACATTCGGGACTGTAATATCTGCTAAGCATCATATCTGTAATTTTTCCTCCGACAGATGAAACCATAAGCTTTGCAGATTTGGAAGCAAAATCCACGGGCGCTCTTTCGGTTACTATGGTTATAGCTGCCCCTGAAAGCTCGTGCCCTCTTATGACCTCTTTTAAATCCATATTAAAAACGGTATCGGAATCCATTAAAACTACGTATTCCTCACGAAATTCGTTTATATATTCCTTCATACTTTTCAAAGCTTCAAGGTGAGTGGAAAATATACTTGCACCGGGCGCCCTTGCGGTTTGAAACGGAGAAATCATATTTATTCCCTTTTCACGCCTTGCCAAATCCCAGTCCTTTCCGCTTCCGATATGCTCGACAAGAGAACGGTAATTATAATTAGTAACTATGCTTATATTAGACATATTAGCATTTACCATATTAGATAAGCAAAAATCTATAAGCCTATAGCGACAGGCAAAAGGGATTGCCGCTACGGTGCGGTCTGCAGTAAGTCTTGACAAGGTATTGTCGTTAAGACTTGAAAAAATTATTCCTGCTGCGCTAATTCCCATAAAGCTCCTCCTGAGTGTAAATTACCGAATTTTCACCGACAGTCTTTCCTTTTGGGATAACTATTATATTATCCTTGCCGGAGTCTTCCCTGCCTACTATTGAATTTTTCCCGATTACCGATTCGGAATCAACTATTGCCGTATATACCTTTGCGTCTTTTTTAATTATAACGTCATCCATTATAACGCTATCCTTGACGGTAGCTCCCTCCTCTACCGTAACACCGCCGGAAAGTATAGAATTACAGACGGTGCCGTATATTCGGCAGCCTTCCGAAATCAAGCAGTTTTTTACCGTTGATTTCGTTCCGTGATATTGCGGCGGTCTTGCGGTATTTCTGGAAAAAATTCTGAAATTTTTATCCTGAACATTCAGGATAGGATTTTCGCCAATAAGGTCCATATTTGATTCCCAGAGCGATGATATCGTTCCCACGTCCTTCCAATATCCCATAAAGGCGTAAGAAAAGAGCTTCTCACCGTTTTTTAGTAATGCGGGAATTATATTTTTCCCGAAATCGTTTGACGATTCGGGATTTTTTTCGTCCTTTTCAAGATAGGATATGAGCGTTTTGGTATTGAAAATATAAATTCCCATAGACGCTTGGTTGTTTTTCGGTTCAGCCGGCTTTTCTTCGAATTCGTATATCGAGCCGTCCGGGTTGGTGTTGCATATTCCGAATCTTGATGCCTCCTCTATCGGAACCGTTATGGTTGCAACCGTACAGGCTGCGCCCGTTTTTTTATGATTTGAAAGCATTTTTGAGTAATCCATTTTGTATATGTGGTCCCCCGATAGAATAAGTACGTATTCCGGGTCGTATTGCTTTATAAAATCAATATTTTGATATATTGCGTTCGCCGTTCCCTTATACCAATCGGAGTTTTTATTTCCTTGATACGGCGGAAGAACAGAAAGCCCCTCTCTCATACGGTCTAGGTCCCACGGAGCGCCATTTCCAATGTATTCGTTTAAGGCAAGGGGCTGATATTGCGTAAGCACTCCAACAGTATCAATCGAAGAATTTATGCAGTTAGAAAGTGTGAAATCGATAATCTTATATTTTCCCCCAAAAGACACAGCAGGCTTAGCGGTTTGCTTTGTAAGCTCGTGGAGTCTTGAGCCTTGTCCGCCGGCAAGC
>JAZSBB010000052.1:0-28511 GCA_045602185.1 Eubacteriales bacterium | reverse complement strand
TATCAATAGCAAAAGTGTAAAAAACATTTATATTTACACATATTTAAAGAATTTCTGCCTTTCTGAAAGAAAATGCACCGTTTTTTATCTTTTTACTTGAAAAGACCGAAATTCTTTGGTAAAATATTTATTGAAAGGAAGGTGCCTTATGACTGTTATTGTCTCTGTAGAGGACAGGGGCGGTATGCTCTTTTTAAAGCGCAGAGTTTCAAAGGACAGGCTTCTCACGGACGATATCGCAAAAACCGTAGGTGACGGTGTTCTTTACGTTTCAGACTTTTCCGAGGAGCTTTTTTCGGAAAGCAACGTAAGCGTATTATGCGTTCCGAATCCTTTGGATGCTGCCGGCAAGGACGATTTCGTCTTTGTTGAAAATATGGAAATAAAGAATTATACCGACAAAATAGACAGACTTATAATTTACAAGTGGAACAGAAAATATCCTTTTGATTTTTCGCTAGATATTGTTCCCGCAGAGTGCGGTTTTTCGCTTTCTGAAAGCTGTGATTTCAAGGGCTATTCGCACGAAAAAATAACCAAGGAGATATACGTAAAATGAAAAAGCTTTCCGCTGTAATCGCTCTGATTTTAGCCTTAACACTGGCGCTTACCGCTTGTGATTTTTCTTTTCTAACAAATAATAACGCACCCGTCTCGCTTGATTCCATTCCGGATTTTGACGGTGAGAAGCCTTTCGTTATAATAAACAAGGGAGTTCCCTTCTTTACAGATGCCGATATGACCAAAAAGTCATACGAGAGCTACGCTGAGCTTGACAGTCTCGGAAGATGCGGGGTGACTATTGCGTGTGTAGGTGACGATATTATGCCTACCGAGGAAAGAGGCAGTATAGGCAGCGTAAAGCCTTCCGGCTGGGTTACCGTAAAATACGATATCGTTGACGGAAAGTATTTATATAACCGCTGCCACCTTATCGGCTATCAGCTGACAGGAGAAAACGCAAACAGGCAAAACCTGATAACCGGCACAAGATATATGAACGTGGACGGTATGCTGCCCTTTGAAAATATGGTGGCTGACCACGTAAAAGAGACCGATAATCACGTTATTTACCGTGTTACTCCCATATTCGAGGGCGACAACCTCGTTGCAAACGGCGTGCTTATGGAAGCAAAATCGGTTGAGGATAACGGCAAAGGACTCCAGTTTTGCGTTTACGTTTATAATAACCAGCCGGGAATAATCATAGATTATAAAACCGGGCAAAGTGTTCTTGATGACGGAAGCGGAGCTAAGCCGCCCTCTCCGCCGCAAAACGAAAAACCCGAGCAAGAAGCTGACACGGGTACGTACGTAATAAACAAATCAACCAAGAAAATACATACCGAGGATTGCAGATACGCAAGCGGTATGAAGGAAGAAAACAGAGAGGTTTACGAGGGAAATATCGAAGACCTGCTTATAGACGGCCACTTTTCTACCTGCGGAACCTGCAAGCCGGAATAACACGGCAAAACAAGGAGCAAATTTTACATAACAAAGGGCAGAGATACTGTAGATTATACAGTGCCTCTGCCCAAGTTTTTTAGTTTATAAGCATTTAAATACTTGATTATACGTTGTAGAACTCAACAAACTTCTTGAGTCTTTCATATCTAGCCTTTGCGGTTTCCTCAGCCTTAGCAAAGAGCTCCTTTGCTCTCTCAGGGAATGCCTGAGCAAGACGGGTGTAACGTGCTTCGCCGTTTATGAAATCCTGATAGCTTGCGGTAGGCTCCTTAGAATCAAGCGAGAAGGGATTCTTACCCTCAGCCTTGAGAGCGGGGTTAAATCTGAACATCTGCCAGTAGCCTGCCTCAACTGCCTTCTTCATCTCAGCCTGGCAGTTAGCCATACCGCCCTTGATTGAGTGCATCTCACAAGGAGCGTAGCCGATAATGAGCGAAGGTCCGGGATATGCCTCAGCCTCTGCTATTGCTTTGAGAGTCTGGTTCATATCTGCGCCCATAGCTATCTGAGCAACGTAAACGTAGCCGTAAGACATAGCTATTTCAGCAAGGTTCTTCTTACCGATTGCCTTACCAGCAGCTGCGAACTGAGCAACCTGACCGATGTTGGAAGCCTTGGAAGCCTGTCCGCCGGTGTTAGAGTAAACCTCGGTATCAAATACCATAACGTTTACGTCTTCGCCGGAAGCAAGAACGTGGTCAAGACCGCCGAAGCCTATATCGTATGCCCAACCGTCTCCACCGAAAATCCAAACCGCCTTCTTCGAGAGGAATTTCTTTTCCTTGAGAATTTCGGGAGCAACGGGGCAGCCCGCATTTGCAGCAGCCTCAAGCTCTTTTACAAGAACCTTGGTAGCAGCCTCGTTCTTTGCGCCATCGTTTGCGGTTGCGAGATATTCTGCGACAGCAGCCTTGAATGCGTCAGAAGCCTTGTCGGATTCTGCCATCTTCTCAACCTTCTTCATAAGTCTTTCACGAATAGTCTTCTGACCGATATACATACCGAGACCGTGCTCTGCGTTATCCTCGAAGAGCGAGTTAGCCCAAGCGGGACCTCTGCCGCTCTCGTTGTTTACGGTATAAGGAGTTGCGGGAGCCGAGCCGCCCCAGATAGAAGAACAGCCGGTTGCGTTGGATATATACATTCTCTCGCCGAAGAGCTGAGTGATAAGACGAGCGTAAGAGGTTTCAGCGCAGCCTGCGCAAGAGCCCGAATACTCAAGAAGGGGCTGCTTGAACTGGCTTCCCTTAACGGAAACTGCGATAAGCTCAGGCTTCTCGGAAACCTTTGCTACCGCATAATCGTATGCGGGCTGCTGGTCAAGCTGAGAAGCGATAGGCTTCATTTCGATTGCGGGAGCCTTGCCGGTCTTAGCGGAATTTGCGGTAACGGGACAAGCCTTTACGCAAAGCGTACAACCCATACAGTCAAGGGGAGATACCGCCATAGTGAACTTGTATGCGGTTTTTGCTACGGGGTTCTTCGTAAACTTAGTAACAGCGGGAGCTGCCGCAGCCTCTTCCTCCGTCATAGCAAAGGGACGGATACAAGCGTGAGGACATACGAAAGCACAGTTGTTACACTGGATACAGGTTTCGGGGTTCCACTGAGGAACGGTAACCGCAACGCCTCTCTTTTCGTAAGCAGACGAGCCCTGAGGGAAGGTTCCGTCCACATACTTTGCGAATGCGCCAACGGTAAGAGAATCGCCCTTCATAGCGCCAACGGGAATAACGATATCGTTAACGAAATCAACGAGCTCTGCTCTGTTACCGGTAGCCTTCGCCTCGGGAGCGTTCTCACCCGCATTCTTCCAAGCGGCAGGAACGGCAACCTCATGAAGCGCATCCTTTCCTGCGTCAATAGCTGCGTGGTTGAGGTCAACTATAGCCTGTCCCTTCTTGAGATAGGACTTGGTTGCCATATATTTCATATACTCAATAGCTTCGCTTATGGGAAGAATCTTTGCAAGAGTGAAGAAAGCAGACTGAAGAACGGTGTTCTTAACCTTTGCGTTACCAAGGTCGATAGCGAGCTTAGTTGCATTTATGGTGTAGAACTTAATGCTGTTGTTAGCTATATAGCTCTTTACAGAGTTGGGAAGATGAGCGTCAAGCTCCTCGTCACTCCACTGGCAGTCCAGAAGGAATGTTCCGCCGGGCTTAACGTCAGATATCATATCATACTTATTGAGGTATGCATTGTTGTGACAAGCAACGAAATCAGCCTTATTGATGTAGTAAGAGGACTTTATGGGGCTGTCACCGAAGCGAAGGTGGGAAATGGTGATACCGCCGGTCTTCTTAGAGTCGTACTGGAAATATGCCTGAATGTATTTGTCGGTGTGGTCGCCGATAATCTTGATAGAGTTCTTGTTAGCTCCAACGGTACCGTCACCGCCAAGACCCCAGAACTTGCACTGAATCATATCAACGGGAGCAGTGTTGGGAGCCGCCTTCTCCTCAAGAGAAAGACCGGTAAGGTCGTCAACGATACCAACGGTAAAGTGATTCTTAGGCGCCTTTGCACTGAGATTTTCAAAAATTGCGAAGATAGATGCGGGAGTCGTATCCTTAGAGCCAAGGCCGTATCTGCCGCCTACAACCTTAATGCCGGTTCTGCCAACCTCGTTGAGAGCGGCAATAACGTCAAGGTAAAGAGGCTCGCCGAGAGAGCCGGGCTCCTTCGTTCTGTCAAGAACTGCAAGAGTCTTTACAGTTGCGGGAATTGCAGCGGCAAGCTTCTCTGCAACGAAGGGACGGTAAAGTCTTACCTTAACAAGACCAACCTTTTCGCCCTTACTGAGAAGATAGTCGATAACCTCCTCCGCTACGTCACAAACGGAGCCCATAGCTACCATAACACGCTCTGCGTCAGCAGCTCCGTAGTAGTTAAAGAGCTTGTAATCAGTGCCAATCTTTTCGTTAACCTTGTCCATATACTCCTCAACGATTGCGGGAAGCGCATCGTAATAAGGATTGCAGGCTTCTCTGTGCTGGAAGAATATATCTCCGTTTTCAGCAGAGCCTCTGAGAGCGGGAGTTTCGGGGTTAAGCGCACGGTTGCGGAACTCGTTAAGAGCGTCCATATCAACCATTTGCGCAAGGTCGTTGTAATCCCAAGAAGCAACCTTCTGAATCTCGTGAGAGGTACGGAAGCCGTCAAAGAAATTAAGGAAGGGTACTCTGCCCTTTATGGTTGCAAGATGTGCAACAGCTCCAAGGTCCATAATTTCCTGAGCGTTAGTTTCCGCAAGCATAGCAAAGCCGGTCTGACGGCAAGCATATACGTCAGAATGGTCGCCGAATATGTTAAGAGCGTGAGAAGCTACGCATCTTGCCGATACGTGAATAACGCAGGGAAGAAGCTCGCCCGCAATCTTATACATATTGGGAATCATAAGAAGAAGTCCCTGAGATGCGGTGTAGGTGGTGGTAAGCGCACCGGATGCAAGAGAACCGTGAACGGCGCCTGCCGCACCGGCCTCAGACTGCATTTCAACAACCTTTACGTTATCGCCGAGAATGTTTTTCGCAGGCTCGCCGAAAATGTTTTTGTTAGACGCAGACCAAGTATCCGTTACTTCAGCCATAGGGCTGGAAGGTGTGATAGGATAGATGGCAGCAACCTCGGTAAACGCATAAGAAACGTGAGCCGCAGCGGTGTTACCATCCATAGAAATTTTCTTTCTTTCTATCATTGTTTTTTCCTCCGTATATTATTTTTATTAAAAATCGAATTATCGGGTTTCCCCAAAGTAGTATTATAACATATTATTTTAGAAAAGTAAATACCCGATTTCAGTAATTTTGTGAAAATTACGGTAACTTTAAAAAATTTTAAAAAAACTAATCTGATGTGATTTAAGTCACACAAGGATAATCATAACGAATATAAATGCAAAAATTATATAAGCGCCGCTGACGATAGAGATACAGTACCAGTATTTTTTGCCTTTGCGTTTTTTCGTGTGAGGGAGCAGAATACCGACAGTCCCTGCCGCAATAGGTAGGCAAAAGCCAAAAATCACAACCGCTATCCAAAAAAGAACCTTGCTTGCGGCAGCGCTGATAATACCTTCGCCGTCAGTAAAGAGTCTTTCGCTCTCGTAGCCCGTATAGTATTGGGGAAAGCTCAGCTCCCCTTCCGCTGCCGAAAGGTCGGCAAGAGCGGCGCCGTCTATATCCGCAAGAAATACCTTTCCCGAGCTATATGAAAGTCCGCCTTCTGCGTTAAGGTTAGATTCGTCAAGCCATTCATAGTCAAGATACCCAAGGCTTCCGTCACTGAATTTATACAAAATTCCAAGCTTTACGTAAAAGGACTCGGTTGAGTCGTAGGCAACGACAAGATACCGTGTTAAATCTTTAAGCTCAGTTACGGAATATTCGTTACCCGGGGCTGCCTCCGAGACCGCACTCGCAAGGCTTTTTCCCATAATACTTTCCTTGCCGTCAGCGCTTTGCATACGGAGATTTTCGTACTCACCGGCAAAAAAGCCGTTAAGCGAAAGCGCTTCCACCTCGTCCGCATAAATAAGTACGCTTTCGGTTGTATAAACACGGTACTGATTTACGTATTTGCCCGCCGAGGATACGCTATACAGCTCCCCCGTTATTTCACGCACCGCAAAATTTTCGAAGATAAACTGACGGCGGAAATCCGCATATACGCCTTGCGGAATGCTCACGCATTTATACTCGTTTTTTCCGTCAGAAAGAGTATATAAGTCCTCTGAGAGCGTCCATTCACGAAGCTTTTCCTCATCTGCCGAGGCAAAAAATCCAAGAATCGAAAACAGAGAAAAAATCAACAGAATAACGGTAAGAGCTTTAAAGGCTTTATGCTTTGTTTTTGTCATATCGCACCTCCGTTAAGCAAGATTAAGCTTACGCTCTATTCCGTCAAGGGTTAAAAAGTAAAACGTAAAGCTCATTAGAAGAAATGCTGCCGAGGCGATAAGAGTAAGCAGAATAATAGAGAAATTAACCTCTGCAAAGCTCATCTTTGAAAGATAGCTCTCAAATGCCGGCAGAACGAACAGTGAACCGAAGGTTCCGACAATCTGGAAAACAAGAGATATTCCCATATTGACGATATAGTACACTCCTATTCCCACAAGAAGCTTATACTTATTCGCCCACACTGCGCCCACCGTTATACAAAACTGAATAAGCGCTACCGAGAAAAATACGGATACCGAAAGAAAAATCATAGCAGAAACGCCGTGAGCAAAAATCCAGCCACCGTATTCCGACAATGCCATAACAGTGAAATCCCAGCCCTTTGAGAAAAGCACGGTATTGAACAGTGCGCCGTCAGCCGTTGGTGGCGATATCAAGAAATAAATAAACAAGCACGCAAAAATGAGAATAGTATGCAGACTCTGCCAAAAGATAGCGTTAAGCGTTTTTGAAAGCAAAATCCGGCTTCTCTTTACAGGCAGCGTGAAGGTCAGATACCCTTCGTCTGTGTACAAATTTTTGTAAAACCTATAGTAAACGAAAATAGAGGTTACCGCACTTGAGCCGAAAAGCACCAAGAGCGAAAGCAGAAATATCAAAATTCCTATAATTCCGAAAAATCCAACGCTGCCGCCGCTCAGCCGTTCAAGAAAAATGCGAAATGCAATAGCGCCGAATAAAGAAATTACAGGCAAGGCGATTGCGATTATCCACCAGATTCCTTTTATAGAATTAAAGTCGTATTTAAAAAGCTTTTTTAGCATTCGAACACCTCCAAAAACAGCTGATTAAGAGATTTTCCGGTTCTTTCTCTGACCTCGTCACAGTTTCCGGAAAGCCTGATTTCTCCTCCCCTGCCCATAAAGACGAATTCGTCCAGCACCGGCTCTATATCGTATATCAGGTGAGTGGTTATAACCACTGCGGCTTCTTGATTATAACTGGATATTATCGTGCGCAAAACGTAATCTCTTGCAGCCGGGTCTACACCCGCAATCGGCTCGTCAAGAAGATAGAGCTTCGCCCTTCTTGACATAACCATAACCAACTGAACCTTTTCCTTAGTTCCCTTTGAAAGCGTTTTCAGTCTTGCGGACTGGTCAATTTGAAGCTCAGAAAGCATTTTTTTGGCAATAGAAGAATCAAAATCCTCGTAAAAATCGCAAAAATATTCTATAAGCTCACTAACCCGCATTCTCGAATCAAAATAGGTTCTTTCCGGAAGGTAGGATACTAATGAATTCGTCTTTTCACTTCTCGGAATACCGGCTATCTCTATCTCTCCCGAATCGGCAACGAGAAGCCCGGATATCAATTTTATAAGCGTTGATTTACCGCAGCCGTTAGGCCCAAGGAGTCCTATGATTTTTCCGCTCGGCAGAGAAAAATCAAAATCTTTGAATACGGTTACTCCGTTTTTATAGCTTTTCGATACTCCCTTGCAGGTAAGCACGGGATATGAAGCTGTCGTATTATCCATCGTTTTTCTCCTTTAAGTAATTTATTATTTCTTCGGGTGAGACGCCAAGCTCAAGCGCCTCCTTCAAAAGCCTCTCTATCGTTTCCTTTTTCACCTCCGCACTCGCACTGCTAAGCATAGCTATATCCTCGGTGACAAATCTTCCCTGCGTATTTTTCGTATAAAGCAGACCTTCTGCCTCAAGAGCCGCAAGCGCTCTTTGCATAGTATTGGGATTAACCGATGCCTCAAATGCAAGCTGACGCACTGCTGGTATCTGGGAGCCGGGAGGATATTTGCCGGATAAAATATCACGCTTTATCTTCCCGGATATCTGTATAAACACCGGTTCTCTTTGGTTAAAGCTCCAGTCCAAAACAATACCGCCCTCCTTTGTATTAATGTTCTAATACAATAATACACTATTTGGGCGGTATTGTCAATACGTATTCGTTTTTGTTTTTATGATATCCTTATTCTTGAGGCTCGGCGGGAGCATTTTTCTCCGGTTTTTTATAATTAAGAAGGAAAATTCCAACCGAAATAAGAACGAGAGTTATTATGAGATTTAAGGTTCCGACCTTGCTATCCTCATCGGGCAGAAAAAGGAGAGTGAGAAGAACACCGAATATCGGCGTCATAAAATTGAATACCGTTACCCTGGAAACCGGGTTGAATTTCAAAAGTATTCCCCAGAGAGAATAAGCAACAGCAGAAAGAAGCGCAAGATAAATAAGGTCAAGAGCTCCCGGCAGACTTGCGAGGTCTATTCTTCCCCCGAATATAAGTCCCACGGCCATCATAAAGGCGCCGCCGACTATAAACTGATATCCGCTTATGACAACGGGATTTTCATACGCCGAGTATTTTTTTATAAGCACGGAAGAAAAAGAGGACGAAACCGTTGATAAAAGCACGAATAAAACGCCCATAATGTCAAGCATATCGTCCGAAAAAGCGATAGAATCTATATTCAGAACCAATATACCGGCAAAGCCTATGACGCAGGCGGCAATCTTTTTGAAGGTCAGCTTCTCCTGCCTGAAAATGATACAGGCTATGACCACGGCAAAAAATGCGCCCGACCCGCTGGCAACCGTTCCCTTCACTCCTGTGGTATATGCAAGACCGAGATAGAAAAATATGTATTGAAGGACGGTTTGAAAGACGCTGACGGTGAGTATCTTAGGTATATTTTCCCTTTTAGGATAAAGAAGCCGTCTTCCCGATACCGAAAATATTATTACGGTAAATATTCCGGCAAGGAAAAATCTTATTCCCGCAAAGAGCATAATGGACGGAACTCCCGAAACAGAGAGAAGATTATATCCGGTTTTTATAGCCGGGGTTGCGCTTCCCCAAAGTGCGCAGCAAACCATCGCTATGGCAATAAGCACGAGGGGATGTGAAAATATATTCTGCTTTTTGTTTTCTTTTTCAATTTCGTTTTGCATTTAAATCCCCCGTTTTAAAATCCGGGGGCCGCCTAAAAAGAGCGATATCGGCGCAAATCCTGCAGCCCCTTTCAACCTTTTGATATTTTACTGCTTTCCTTTGGCATGTAGCCATTCCTGTGCCTTAGCCTTGGAAATTCTTTTTATATTTTCCTCGGGATACGGAGAATCTTTTCCACCGTTAAGGTAGAGAAAATATTTCTCCCCCTCTCCCTTATAAAGACTTTCCTCGAATCCCTCGGAATCTCCGGGATTGCCCGAGGTATACTTGTAGATAAGCTCCGCTTTATCGGTATCGTATTCGGTTTTGTTTATAATTTTTTTCATTCTTGGCTCTCTTTCACTTTTTTATTATATCTTTATTCTATTCGCATTTCAAGTATCAAATGATATTTTACCTTTTTTTGAGCATTTTATCCCCGTAATTTACCCGTTTTTTTGAAGCTTGGGCAAAAAAAGACAAACAAAAGCTAAAATTACGCAAACTTTTCGTCACGGTGTACACGTTGCACAAATAAATATTTCTTTTTGAGTCAAAATGAACATTGACGAAACTGTAAAAAAGGTCTATAATTGGTTTACCTTAATATATAATATTAAGTACTTTAACATTAGAAATTTATCTTCAATGTTGTTTTCTACCGTCAAAAAAATGATTTGAGGCATAAAAATGATAACTGCAAAGAGAAAAACAAATTTCACGGAAGGGCCGATGTTCTTCCGAATACTTCTGTTTGCTCTTCCCATAATGGCAACCGGAATTCTGCAAATCGTATATAATATGGCGGATAATATCGTTGTCGGTCAGTTCTCGAACGACCCCAATGCTTTGGGCGCCGTAGGCTCAACCTCCTCTCTTAACAATCTTATATTGACGCTAATAATCGGTATGTCAGCCGGTACTAGCGTTGTTGTTGCACAGTGCATCGGTTCAAAGAATGATAAAGACGTTTCACGGGCGGTTCATACCGCTATGGCCTTCTCATTGTTTGCCGGGCTCTTTTCTTGTTTTGTGGGGCTTATTATCTCAAAGCCGGTGCTTGCGCTTATAGGAACTCAGGAGTCCCTTCTTGAACAGGCTACCCTATATATGCGAATTATTTCGCTCGGAATTCCCGCCTCGGCGATTTATAATTTCGGAGCCTCTATTCTGCGCTCTGCCGGCGACTCTAAAACACCGCTTATCGTTCTGGCGTCAACCGGCCTTGTGAACGTTCTTCTGAACCTGCTTTTCGTTATCGTTTTTGAAATGTCGGTAGCCGGCGTTGCACTCGCAACGATAATCGCACAGTATCTTTCCGCTATTTCCGTAGTTTTGGTTCTTATGAGCAGAAAAAATCAGCCCTACCGATTCAGCTTTAAAAAACTCTGCTTCGATATGCGTCTTTTTAAAAGGATACTGCGAATAGGCGTTCCTTCAGGAATTCAAAGCTCCCTTTTCAGCTTTGCGAATATAGTTCTCACAAACGGCGTCAATTCCTTTGGAATTGAAAGCTATATAACGGCTTACACGATAACGAACAATATAGACGCCATAACCTATACGGCCTGTAACAGCTTTATGCAGGCGGCTATGACCTTCACAGGTCAGAATTTCGGGGCTATGAAATATAATCGAATACGGAAAACTCTTATGTTTTCACTCATTCTGGTTTCTGCCGTTGGAATCGCCGTGGCTCAGCTTGAGCTTTTATTCGGTGAGCAGCTCGTTAGCCTATACGTTGACAGCGAAGCCGAAAACCGAGAGCTTGTAACTGCAAAGACTCTCGAAATGCTGAAATTACTTTTAAATACGTATTTCCTATGCGGAGTTATGGAAGTTATTATGGGCGTTTTGCGGGGACTTGGATATTCGATTTCCCCTATGATAATAAGTCTTACCGGAGCTTGCGCATTCAGAATTTTTTGGAGATACGTTTTCTTCCCTCTCGAACAGTTCAATACACTTAACGGACTTCTTATATCCTTCCCGTTATCTTGGATAATAACGATATCAATGCTCCTCGTGTTATTTATTTTTGCTTGGAAAAAGCTAAAGAAAATCACACAAAAAAGCCTACTTGCAAACAAAAAAACGGAAAAATAAGAAATACCCGCTTAACAAATTGCAAAGCCGTGTTTTTCGAAACCTTTTGATACGATATTAACAGGAGTGAAGATATGGACGCAACGCTGAAAAAACGCAAAAAAGAGATTTCACAACCGGCCCCATTTTCGTCAGGCTTACAACCTACGCCATTCCCATAATGCTCACGGGACTTTTGCAGATACTTTACAGTATGGCAGACAACATAGTCGTAGGTCAGTTTTCGGGCGATGACCTTGCCCTTGCTGCAATAAGCTCAACGAATACGCTCACCAACACTATCATAAACGTTATGCTGGGCTTTTCCCTCGGTGCAGGAATTCTGATAGCTCAATACTACGGCGCAAAGTATGCTGAAGCCGTTTCACGCTCGGTTCACACCTCGATGGCCTTCTCGGTCTTGGTGGGAGTTGTGTTTGCTTCGGTTGGGTTTATTTTTTCCGAGCCTATTCTTAAGCTGTTAAACGTTCCCGATGATATTATATAAACCTCGCTTACATACGTAAGAATTATTCTTATCGGCGTTCCGGCACAAGCAATATACAACTTTGCGGCTTCGATTATGCGCTCGGTAGGAGATTCAAGAACTCCGCTTATAATTCTTGCGTCAAGCGGTCTTTTGAACGTTATGACCGGTATCGTAAGAGGCCTCGGCTACTCAATTCTTTCAATGGTGATATGCATTTCCTGCGTTGTCGGCGGTCGTTTAATTTGGGTGCTTTTGGTATATCCCCACGAATACTTTTATCAAAATATCGCCTGGCTGCTCACCGCTTTTCCGTTTTCCCGGTCTATTGCGGTAGTGCTGTTCAGTATAATACTCACGGTTGTGTATAGAAAACTTAAAGCACGTTATCCGGTTAGCAAAATTTCTGAAAACAAGGTATAATTACAAGAGACTGCGCCAAAAAGCCATTCGGCATTTTTGGCGCAGTTCTTGCTTTTCTTGTTTATACTATATGTAATACTCGTCCATAAGTGCTTTAAACGCAGGCAGAGAATTTACTATTCTCGATTCGTCAACGCAGTAAGCTATTCTCACGTATCCCTTAACACCGAAATCATCGCAGGGAACGACAAGAATTTCCTTCGATTTTGCTTTCTCGTAGAAAGCAAAGGCGTCATTTTCCGGAGACTTGACAAAAAGATAGAAGGCTCCCTCCGGCTTTACGCACTCGTATCCGAAGGCGGTAAGATTATCATAAAGAATATCCCTGTTTTTCTTGTATATTCCAACGTCCACCTTTGCTCCGACCGTGTTTTTTATAACCTGCTGAAACAGACTCGGGGCACAGACGTAGCCAAGCGACCTTCCGGCTCCGCATACCGCAAGATATACGCTTACGGAATCCTTCATTTTAGGATTAACCGCAATATATCCTATTCTCTCACCCGGAAGGGAAAGCGCCTTGGAATACGAATAGCAAACTATGGTATCGTCATAGTAGTTCATAACGTAAGGAACCTTAACTCCGTCAAAGACAAGCTCTCTATACGGCTCGTCAGCTATGAGATATATGGGGTGGCCGTATTCCTCGGCCTTTTTCTTCAGTATATCGGCAACCGCCTTGACGGTCTTTTCGGTGTAAACAACGCCCGAGGGGTTATTTGGAGAGTTCATAATAACCGCCTTCGTGTTTTCGGTTATTTTGCTCTCGAAATCGCAAACGTCAACCTGGAAGGTTCTGCTCTCGGGCGTGGATACGACTATTTTACCACCCGCATTCTCAACGAAAACTCTGTATTCGGTGAAGAAAGGAGCAAAAACTATGCATTCCTCGCCGGGATTCATAAGCGCACGCAGCGAGATAGTGAGAGATGCGGCGGCTCCGCAGGTCATATAGAGATTATCCGCCGTCAAATCCGTTCCGAAATTTTTGTTAATATCCTTCGCTATGGCGTCCCTCGTTCCGAAATCGCCCTGCGCTGAGGTATAGCCGTGCAAAAGCACGGAATTTTCGTTTTTTATAAGATTGACTATTGCTTCGCTTATTTCCTGTGGCGGCTCAACACTGGGGTTTCCTATACTGAAATCAAAAACCTTGTCTGCGCCTATTTCCTTTGCTCTGGTCTTGCAATATTCAAAAATCTCTCTGATTATTGAACGCTTGCTGCCTAAGGCGTACATTTTTTCATTAAACATATTCTATACCTTTAAATTCAAAAGATTTTTTGCATTTTCGAAAAATATTTTCTGCTCCGTTTCACGTCCGAGCGCATAGCTTTTGAAAAGCTCAACCTCGCTGGGCGGACTGCGCCAAGGCGAATCGGTTGCGAAAAGGATTTTATCCTCTCCGTGCTTTTCTGCCATTTTTACGAACTCAGCCTTGTCAAAAAACGGCAAAACGTATGCGGTGTCAAAATACACGTCCTCTCCGCAAAGCACGTCATAAACCTCCGAAAAAAGCTGATTTCCGCCCATATGGGCAAGTACGAGCTTACCGTAGCCGCCGATTTTTTCGAGAAGACGCATTACTCTTCTCGGCGTACATTTTATAGGCTCGTCCGGAAAACCAACGTCATAGCCTGCGTGAGTCACGGTAATTAAGTCCAGCCTTTTTGCTTCTTTGAGAATTTCTACGTATCTTTCATCGTCAAAAAAGGTTCTCTGATAGTCGGGGTGTATTTTTATACCGGAGAATCCCGCCGCCTTTACCTCGGATAGCTTTTCAATAAAATCCTCGTTATCCGGGTGTATTCCGGCAAAGGAGATAATCCTTTTTTTGCCGAAATCGGCTTTTGAAATTTCCCCTGCGTATTTTAAAATACTGTCAAACTGGGTGGGCTTTGTGAGAACCGGAAGATTAAGCGCAATATCTATACCCGCAGCATTCATTTTTTCTAAAAGCCCGTTTACCGTTCCGTCAGAATATGCGGGAACGTTTCCTTTTTTTGCAAGGGCGCTGACGGTTGATGCGGCAATTTTTTCGGGAAAGGTGTGTGCGTGAAAATCTATTATCATATCAGAGCTTAGAAATCTCCTCGGTCGTCATAGTCTGAATATCTCCGTTTTTAAGAACCTCGCGCGCTGCCGCAAGGTCGTTTGTCTTCATAACTATAGACGCATCCTCCGCTTCAACCGAAAGTCCGTACATATATTCTATGTTGACGCCCTTATCCGCTACGAGCGTGAGTATTTTCTGAAGGCTTCCCGCTACGTGAGGTACCTTTATTATAAAAACCTCCGTAAGCATTGCGGAAAATCCCGATTTAATGAGAACGTCTCTGCCCTTCTCGGCATCGTTTACGATAAGTCTGAGAAGGCCGTATTCCGTAGTATCGGCAAGACTGATAGAGAAAATGTTTACGTCATTTTCTTTAAGAACGTGAAGAACCTCTCCAAGCCTTCCTTTTCTGTTTTCTATAAATACGGATAACTGATTTGCTGTCATTTTTCTTTCTCCTTAATTAATAGAGTTTGCGGTTATCGATTACGTGAACGGCTTTGCCCTCGCTGCGTTTTAGCGTATTCGGGCCCATAAGCTTTATTTTTGCGCTTATACCCAACGCCTGTTGAATAACCGTAGAAATCTTTTTCGTAAGCTTTTCTATTCCCCTTATTTCATCGGTATAATATTTTACGTCAACCTCTACCTGAATTTCAAGGCTGTCAAGATTATTCTCTCTATCCACTATCATCATATAGTGAGGGGTAACCTCTTCTACGTTGATTAGGGCAGCTTCAACCTGGCTCGGAAATACGTTTACGCCTCTGATTATAAGCATATCATCGCTTCTTCCCTTGAAGCGTGAAATTCTTACGCTCGTTCTTCCGCACTCGCAGGTTTCTCTCGAAATGCTGGTCAAATCCTTAGTTCTGTAACGGATAAGCGGAATACCTTCCTTGGTGAGCGTGGTAAATACAAGCTCTCCGACCTCCCCGTCCGCTACCGGAGTAAGGGTTCTTGCGTCAATAATTTCAGGATAGAAATGGTCCTCGCAGATATGAAGTCCCTTATGGTATTCACAGTCACAAGCGACTCCGGGGCCCATTATTTCGCTAAGTCCGTAAATATCGTGCGCCGTTATGTTGAGTCTGGACTCTATTTCGGTGCGCATTTTTTCAGTCCAGGGCTCTGCGCCGCAGATAGCCGATTTAAGCTTTATCTTATCGAGAAGCCCTTCATCTCTTAAAACCTCTGAAAGATGAAGAAGGTAAGAGGGGGTACAGGCAATATTGGTTGCACCGAAATCAACCATCATAGTCGTCAGCTTCTTAGAATTGCCCGTGCTCATAGGAACGACCATAGCGCCGACCTTTTCTGCTCCGTAATGCGCTCCGAGACCGCCGGTGAAAAGACCGTAGCCGTACGCTACCTGAATTATACTGTCCTTATCAACGTTTGCCATTGAAAGACATCTAGCAACGCACTCCGCCCATACGTCAATATCATTCTTGGTATAACCGACAACCGTTGCTTTTCCCGTAGTTCCCGAGGAAGCGTGAATTCTTACTATATCCGAATGAGGGGCTGCAAAAAGACCGAAGGGGTATGTATCACGCAAATCGTCCTTGGTGGTATAAGGAAGCTTGGTTATATCACGAATGTCCTTAATATCGGAGGGCTTCACGCCTGCCAGGTCCATTCTTTTACGGTAAAATTCTACGTTGTCGTAAACGTATTTTACAAGCTTTACAAGTCTTTCGCTTTGCAGCTTAGTCATTTCCTCCCGTGAGAGAGTTTCAATTTTCTCATTCCAAATCATCTAAAATCACCCCTTATTTCAGCTTTCGTATCCCGCCTTGAAAGCAAGCGTGTTGATTTCAACCGTCTTTGGCGGCACCGTAGCCTTCAAAACCTCTAGCCAGTCAGCCTCGGAAAATCCGATATGCTTTGCGGCAAGACCGAGAACAACTGAGTTAAGAACCTTGCTGTTTCCAAGCTCCTTGGCTATTTTTCCGCCGTCTATAGTGTAAAGAGTGTGCTTTTTTGAAAGAGCCTCTATGATTCCCTCGGGATAGGTTTTCGCTCCGATTACAACGGTCATAGGGTCAATTCTGGTATCGTTTACTACCATTACGCCGCAGGGCTTAAGGAAATGAGCGTATCTCTGAGCCTCCAGCCTTTCAAACGAAATAAGCACGTCAACCGTTCCCTCCTCGCATACGGGCTCGTAAACCTTCTCTCCGTATCTTACGAAGGTAACCACGCTGCCGCCTCTCTGCGCCATTCCGTGAACCTCGGAAAGCTTTACGTCATAGCCTGCACAAAGAGCCGTTTTTCCTATAATTCTGCTTGTCAGAAGCGTTCCCTGCCCTCCGACACCAACTACCATAATATTCATATTAATCTCCAATCTGTCGCAAAAAATTCACGCCCGTTCAATTTTTTCAATTGCGCCGAACTTGCAGTAATTCATACAAAGTCCGCAGCCGTTACACATCGTTTCGTCTATCTTAACGATTCCGTCCTCCGCTCTGGTAATTGCGGGGCAGCCTATCTTCATACAAGCTCCGCATTTCTTGCATTTTTCGGGAGATACAACGCATTTGTTCGGGAATTTCTGGCCCTTGAGAAGCGCACAGGGAGCCTTTGCGATAATAACGGTCAGCTCGTCACCCATAACGCTTTCCTTAACGGTAGCCTCAAGTCCCTTTACGTCAAAGGCGTCAATCTCAATAACCCTAGGAACACCAACCGTCTTACAAAGAGCCGCAAGGTCAACGGCGAAGGTATCCTCGCCCTTGAGAGTTTTTCCGGTTGCTGCGTGCTCCTGATGGCCGGTCATTCCGGTGGTGCGGTTGTCAAGAATCATAACCGTTCCGCTGGATTTGTTATAAACCATACTGATAAGCGAATTTATACCGGTGTGCAGGAAGGTGGAATCTCCTATCGTTGCAACCCAGTTTCTTATGTATTCCTTGCCCTTCGCCATTTCCATACCGTGCAGAATGGAAATACTTGAGCCCATACAAACGGTAGTATCTATTACGTTAAGCGGCGCAACTGCTCCGAGAGTGTAGCAGCCTATATCGCCCGCTGCGTGTATTTTGAGCTTATTAAGAACCGAAAATACGCTTCTGTGAGGACAGCCTGGGCAAAGAATCGGAGGTCTTGCGGGTGTTTGCTCCGCTTCGTATACACACTCGTCCTTACCGGAAAGAACCCTTTTAAGCATATTTGCGCTATACTCACCCTGCTTTGTGAAAAGCTCCTTACCCTTTACAGAATAACCCCAGCTTCTTATCTGCTCCTCGATAACCGGCTCAAGCTCTTCGAATACGTACACCTCGTCTACCGTTGAAATGAAGTCCTCTATGAGCTTTCTGGGAAGAGGATTTATAATTCCAAGCTTCAAAACGCTTGCCGTGGGAGCTGCTTCCTTAACGTACTGATATGCAATTCCCGAAGTAATAAATCCTATTTTTCTGTCGAGAAGCTCCGTCTTATTAATCGGGAACTCCGAGCCCTCTTTCTCCATAAGCTTTTCTCTCGCCTCGACAACCTTATGCCTTTCTATAGCGGACGCCGGCATCATAACGTACTTGGGAACACTTCTCTCATACGCCTTATCCTCATTAACGACTCTTTCTCCGAGAGCTACCACGCTCTGAGAATGTGAAAGCTTAGTCGTTGTTCTGAAAATAACGGGTGTGTCGTATTTCTCGCTCAGCTCGAAGGCAAACTTGAAAAATTCCTTCGCCTCGCCGCTGTCTGAGGGCTCGATAAGAGGAAGATGAGCGCTTCTCGCTATCATTCTCGTATCCTGCTCGTTCTGCGAGCTTGCTATGCCGGGGTCATCTGCAACGACTATAACCAAGCCGCCTCCGACTCCGGTGTATGCAAGTGTATAAAGCGGGTCGGAAGCAACGTTCAAGCCTACGTGCTTCATACAAGCCATACTGCGAACGCCCGAAATGGACGCTCCCGCCGCAACCTCAAGCGCAACCTTTTCGTTACACGCCCACTCGGTATATACCTCACTGTATTTTGCCAAAAATTCACTTATTTCGGTGCTGGGCGTTCCGGGATAGGCGCTCGAAACCTTTACCCCCGCCTCATAGGCGCCTCTTGCAATCGCATCGTTACCCAGCATTATTCTCTTTTCTTCCATTTTCTTCTCCTATATTACTGATTTTTTCTAAGGTCCTTGACTCTCTTGGCTTTACCCTCAAAGCGTGCCAACGTGTTTGGAGATTCAAGCTTTACCCTTGCGTCAAGTCCAAGTATCACTTTAAGCTTGTTTCTAACGCTCTTTTCTATCTTTTCAAGCTCGGTGAACGAATCCGTAGCCTTCAAAAGCTCTACTCTTACAGTAAGCTTATCCGAATATCCGTCCCTCTCCACTATAATCTCGTAATGAGGGCCAAGGCCGTCAACGCTCAGTACAACCTCCTCTATCTGACTCGGAAAGACGTTTACGCCTCTTATTTTCAGCATATCATCGCTTCTGCCCGAAAGATTTTCCATTCTGCAGGTGGTTCTTCCGCATTTGCAGGGCTCGTAGAAAAGCCTCGTTAAATCCTTGGTTCTGTAACGGATAAGAGGAAGCGCCTCCTTCTTTATGCAGGTAATTACAAGCTCTCCCCATTCTCCTTCGGGTAATACCTCGCCCGTTTGCGGATTAATTATCTCGGGAATAAAGAAATCCTCGTTGATATGCATACCGCAAAGATATTCGCATTCTCCCGATACTCCGGGGCCCATAAGCTCACTCATACCGTAATTCGAGGTAACGAGCATATCATCGCCCCAGTATTTATGCATTTCCTCTCGCATAGCATCGGTAAGAAGCTCGCTTCCGACAAGCCCTATCTTTACGTTAAGGTCTGTCTTGGGGTCTATGCCCATTTCTTTTGCAACCTCGGCAAGACGTAAGGCGTAAGAGGGAGTCGCTACGAGAAGTGTCGTTCCGAAATCCTTCATATACATCAGCTGCTTTTCCGAATTTCCCGTAGAGGACGGAACTATGGCTGCACCGATGTTTTCAAGTCCGTAATGAAGTCCGAGCGCACCTGTAAACATTCCGTAGCCAAAGCAAATCTGAGCTACGTCAGTCGGCTTTGCTCCGCCTGCGCAAGCGATACGGGAAACACACTCCGTCCAGGTATCCATATCTCCCTGAGTATAACCGACAACGGTAGGCTTTCCGGTTGTTCCCGAGGAGGCGTGTATTCTCACAAGCTCGTCCTTTGGTACTGCAAAGAGTCCAAACGGATAATTGTCACGCATATCCTGCTTAGTAACGAACGGCAGCTTTGAAAGGTCGGCAAGAGTCTTTATATCCTCGGGCTTAACACCCAACTCGTCCATTTTTTTACGGTAAGGCTCTACCTTCTCGTAAACTCTCGCTACAGTTTCCTTCAGCCTTTCAAGCTGTATTTTTTCAATTTCTTCCCTTGGAAGAGTTTCTTCTTTAGACCAAATCATTTTTTGCACCCTTATTTTATTTCATTTTCTATCGGCTTAGCAAAGGCCTCCGAAATAACGTCTTCTGCCGGAGCCTTAGTAAATAAGCTAACCAAAACGGTGGATATCACCGAGAATATCATACATATAACGCCTATCATAGGAGAACAGCTTACGCCCGTAGAAATAGCTTGGCCAAATCCGCACTCAAAGCCGTTTTTATGGTATCCGAAAACGAAAATCAGAATTACCGTCAGGCAAAGGGAGGATATAATTGACGTCCATACAGCAGGCTTCGTTACCCTTTTCCAGCAAACTCCGAGAACGTAAGGGCCGATAAAGCAGCCCGCAAGAGTACCCCAGCTTATACCCATCATATAAGCTATTGCGGCAACGCCGAATTTCTCGTTAAGCAACGCCAAGATTACCGACACGGCTATGAATACGAGACAAAGCACTTTCATAGTGATGTTCACTTTTTTATCACTTGCGTCAGGAGCTATTTTTCCTTTATATATATCAACCGCAACCACGGAGGCAGAAGCGAGAGATACCGAGGAGAGAGTCGACATACTTGCCGAAAGAATAAGCACCGCTATAATTCCGATAAGTCCCGTGGGTATTACCTCTGCCAGCATTCTAGGGATTATCTCGTCGTTTGAGGCAACGCTACCCAGTATATTCGGGAAAAAGTTTGAAAGCGCTCCAACGAAATACGCTCCAAATCCTATAATAAGCGCAAATACTGTGCTTACGACCGTTCCCTGCATAATCGCCTTCTTATCACGGATTGCGTAATACTTGTGGATAGTCTGCGGCAAAGCCCACACGCCAAACGAGGTAAGAAGCACCAGCGAAAGCAGTGACACCGTGTTACCGTAAAGCCCGCCGTTTTCGCTTCCGAAGGTAACCCAGTTAAGCTCGGGATTTGAAGTGAGCGTTGAAAGATTCCACGAAATATTCTCGTGATTCATAAAGCAAAATACCATAAGCGCAACGCCTATAAGCATTATAATTCCCTGAATAAAATCGGAAAGCGCAGTCGCAAAATATCCGCCGAAGAAAAGATAGAGCGCAGTAAGAATAGCAAGAGCTATCATAATCACCCAACCGGGAATACCGAAAACTATTCCGAAAAGACTGCTAAGACCGTTATAAACTGACGCCGAGTAAGGAATTAAAAACAAGAACACCACTATCGCCGACACCAGCTTGAGATTTTGAGAGGCGTATCTCTTTTCAAAAAATTCCGGCATTGTTTTTGCGCCGAGGCGAGCGGTCATATTTTTCGTTCTTTTAGCAAGAACGAGCCAGGCAAAAAGCGAACCGATTATTGCGTTTGCAATTCCTATCCAAACCGATGCAAGTCCGTATTGCTTGCCGAAATTTCCCGCATAGCCTATAAAAATTACCGCTGAAAAATAGGTCGTTCCGTAAGCAAAGGCGGTAAGCCAGCCGTTAAGCCCCTTTTTGCCCGCAAGTAAAAAATCGTTTACCGATTTCGAGCGCTTTCTCGTGTAAAGCGCTATCGCAACCATTCCCAGCGCATAAATAGCCAGAATAACGTAATCAAGTGTCATAGTATCTCCCGTTGCTTGTAAAAAGCTTATTTTTTTAAAAAGCTTCTTTAATAAAAAATAAAACTATTCATATTATAATATTATAATCACATATGCTCGTTTTGTCAATATTTTTGTCTATATTTCTGACGCCTTGAGAGCAATTTTTTATAGAATTGTCGGCGCATTATGAAGGCCTTTACGAAGACGCAAAAAAGGAGCCTAAATCCGCCCTGCAATTATCAAGGCAAAATTTAAGCTCCAAAAAACGTCAGATTAGGGGGCGCATAGCAAAAACCAACCTAAATCTCATTAATAAGTCTTGAACTGACCAAAATTTTATTTAACCGCTGCTTTGAGCGCCTTTGCGGTCGCTTTGTATTCGGTTACGCCGAGAATTGTTTCTCCGTCTATCTGAAGCGGAGTCGGTCTATCAAAGCTTACCGTTATCTCCTCGCCCTTCATAACGGTTACGTTCTTGGTTTTTTTGACGTGCTCACCCTTGAAGATGGACGGGAATATCATAAGCGTTTTCAGCTTGCCCGAGCCGTGAAATATCATAAGCGAGAGCTTTCCGTCATCTCTTTTTTGGTCGGGAGTGGGTATCATACCGCCGCCGTAATGCCTTCCGAACATCGTAGGAGCTATCCACACCTTCTTAAAGCTATAGCTTTCGTTATCAACCGTTACGGTTGCATTAACCGGCTTAAAATGAAACAGTAAGCCCTTGATAGCTATAGAGGTATAGTTAGGCTTCTTGTTTTCGCTTTTAAGCTTATCGCCTACCTCACAGCAATATCCGTCAATTCCGTAGCCTACTCCGTTTATAAATCGGTAATCCTTACCGTTCACGGTAACAGTGGGAAGATTTTTTATGTATTCGTTTATGAGAAACGGCTCCTTTGACTCAGCCATTCCAACGTCCACGCAAAAATCGTTTCCGGTTCCCGCCGGATAGTAATATACCTCGTTCTTAACCTCTATATCTGATATGGCGTTTACAAATCTGTTAAGCGTTCCGTCACCGCCGAAAAGATAAACGATATCCTGAGGCAAAAGAGCCGCAAAAAAGGAATGAAAATCCTCCATTTCGGCCAAATTCATAACCTTGCATTCATCTGCCGACCTCTCGCAAAATTCTTTGGCGTAAACAAGGCTCTCGCCTTCGCCCGAAAGCGGATTAAAAAGTAAATAATTCATAATTCTATCCTCTCATTTCTATTACTGCTATGTGTTATCAAGACGCAATTATGTAAACAAATGTTAGTAAAATTTTGATTTTTCATTATTTCGTACCAAGAATATCCGAAAGATTTGCCATTATCTTCTCGGCAACGTCAGGCTTATTCATAGAATAGACGTGCACGTGGGTAATGCCGTTTGCAAAGAGGTCGATTATCTGGTCGGTTGCGTAAGCAATTCCCGCCTGCTTCATAGCAAGGGGAGAGGCTCCGAACTTATCAACCAGGGACTTAAAGCGCTGAGGCACAAACGAGCCGGAAAGCTTCACGGCTCTTTCGACCTGATTAGCATTGGTTATCGGCATAATGCCGGGTATTATCGGAACGGTTATGCCGAATTCCCTTATTTTATAAAGGAAATTATAAAGCAAGTTATTATCAAAAAACATCTGAGTAGTCAGAAAGTCGCAGCCGGCATCGACCTTTTCCCTAAGATACCGTATATCTTCCTTTTGACTGGGGCTTTCAGGGTGTATTTCGGGGTAACAGGCGCCGCCTATGCAAAAATCTGCGCCCGATTCACTCAGCTCCCGAACCAGCTCGACCGCATTCTTATAATCCCAGCCCGAGCGGTCGGAATCCGTAAGCTCTGCAGGAATATCGCCTCGCAGAGCCATAATGTTTTCTATCCCCGCCCTTTTGATATCCGCAATTCTCTCTATCACCGTTTCCTTCGTTGAGGAAACGCAGGTCAAGTGAGCAATACTCGGAACGCCGTATTTCTCCTTGATGTTTTTCGCTATATCAAGCGTATATTTGCTCGTTCCTCCCCCTGCTCCGTAAGTAACACTCATAAAAGAGGGGCGAAGCTTTGCTATCTCCTCAGTAGCGTGACGGACGCTTTCAAAGTTACTCTCCGTCTTGGGAGGAAAAACTTCAAAAGAAACGGAGAAGCGCTCGTCTTTAAGCAGTTCTTTTATTTTCATTATTCTCAACTCGCATTCAATTAAAGGATTTATAACGATATTATATCACTAAATTCTAATTATTTCAAGATAAAATGAAAACTTTCGATTAAACGAAAGAATGGATAGTTATAATCGTGACTTTCTCTTTGTTTGACTCTTTTTTTAATGCGCCTCGAAACGAAAAAGCGAGATAGATACTGCGGCGTGCTTCTCTATCCCGTTTTTGTGTTTATTTAAGGCCTTGCGGCAGTGCGTCAGTCGGATACTCAGTATCTGTTTTTCTTGCTCAGCGACATTCTGAAATCGATAGACTTATCCGGAGGATATATATCCCACGCTTCTTCTATCAGCTCGTCAAGAACCTTGGGGGTGATATCGGCGATACCCCTCTCGGAAGCCATTTTTCACTCGTCATATAAGAAATGGGAAATTCCGAGGAATTGATTTCGGGAATATAGCCCTCGTTAAGAAGGGGAAGCCAGGGCTCCTCATCTTTTCCGATGCTCTTTTCGGGGAACAAAATAGATGCGGGGGGCGTACCGTCTCCGTCCTTTTTCATTCTCATTATCTCAAGCGCACCAAAGCCCGAGCCGTTATGTACGATGTTTTCTTCCTTGAAATATTTCAGCATTTTCATTCTAAATATTTTGAACTCTTGCGCCGACACAAATGTTTGGCGTATCAAAGGCTTTTATGTCTGTATCTACTTCAGAATACGCAGCTCTGATTTTCGCAAAGAGTAACGTCAGCGTCCTCCGAATCTTGCCGTAAAGGTCTGCGGATATTCTATATCCGTAAGGGCTCAAACCTCCCTCATAACGAAATACATATCAAGACCTTCGGCAAAACTGCGCATTTCCCAAACAAATCGTTTATCCTACATAGCTACCTCACATTCGTGAGATTTTTTATGCCTTTTCTTCGTTTTCTCTTGCTGCGTCAAGACGCTTGTTTCTAATGTAAATAACCAGGTCGGCGCCAACCATCAAGAAATTGAGAATGTAGAAGGAAAGAGCAAGCCAACCAAGCCAGCCCGCTCCGCCCTCGTCAATAAACTTAAGAGCCTTCGAAGCGATACCGGCTATGTATCCTGCAAAAATAAGAACGAGGAACAAAAGGCTCTTTCCCTTCGTGGTTCTCGCCTTGTACGATTTCATAACGTTGAAGGGCCAGGACGCTCCAAAGCTAGCTATCATAATTATTTCGAGTACTGTTGCTAAATATTGCATTTTGATTTTCTCCTTAATTTTTGTTTAACGGCTACATTTTAACACAAACCCCTAAAAAAGTAAAATATTAAATAAAATATACCCCTATCACTTGAAAGTTATAGTAAAACGTGTTATAATTAATAAAAAATACTCTTCGGGTGACGTATATGGAGCTTTTACAACTAAAATATTTTTGCGATGCCGCCGAAAGCCAGAATTTTTCAAAGACGGCGAGAAAATTTCTCGTTCCGCCCTCTAATATATCGCAGAGCATAAAAAGACTTGAAAAGGAGCTTGGAAGAACCCTTTTCACGAGAAGAGCTAACGGTATTGCTCTTAACGAATACGGCCAGCTTTTCTATGAAAAAATATCCAAATCGCTGGAGCTTATGGACGAGGGAATTGCCCTGCTCAACGATGACGGCAAAACGGGAACGATAAACATATATATCAACACAAACCGCCGTATCCTGATGAACGAAATCGAAAAATTCAAAAAGCTGTACCCTGACGTTGCGATAAAGGCGTCATATTTTGGGGACCCCACGCTTGACAGCTACCAGCTAGTAATAGACGGTGCTGATTTTGACGTTCCGGGATATAAAAAGGTGCTTTTAATATCAGAGCAGATAGCTCTCGCTCTGAATAAGGACCACCCTCTTGCAAGTAAAAGCAAGATTGATATTGCCGAGCTGAAGGACGCTCCCTTCGTAACTATGAACAAGAAAACGAGCCTTTACAAAACTACCTTTAAAATCTGCGCCAACTACGGCTTTGAGCCGAAAATCGCCATTCAGAGCGATGACCCGGTTTTCGTCCGTAAATGCGTTCAGCTCGGTCTTGGAGTCGCATTCGTTCCAACGGTATCCTGGCGAGACCAGTTTCCCGAGGGCGTTGTGCTGAAGCATTTAAAATACAGACGGGAAACCTACGTCTATATAGATGAAAAAAATTACCTTCCCCTATGCGCAAAAAATTTCGTTGATATGCTTGTTAACGACACCGAGAAATCCTAATGCGCTTTGAGCAGAATTTTTATAAATAACAAACCGGCAGAGGCACTGAAGTAAAAAAAACAGCGTCTCTGTCGGTTTTCGTTATTTACGAAATAATTTCAAGCGGTAAATACGAGCTGCACGAGCAGCATATAGGATACCGTACCGGCTATAATGCTGATTAGCGTATTTCTGCGCCATGCATAAAGAAGCGTAACGATAAAAACCGAAATAATCTCCGGCACAAATCCTACCGCTCCCTTTGTAAAGCTCAAATCCTTTAAGCAATAAACGACAAGCATTCCCATAACCGAATAAGGCAAAAGTCCGCCGAGCTTTTCTATTATTTTCGGAACCTTCCCTCTGCCGAATGCAACGAAGGGGAAAAACCTTATAAGCGCCGTTACGAGCGCTATCACGGCTGCCGCAATCCAAACGTCTTTTTCAGTCATTTTGCTTTTTTCCCTCCTTTAAAAGACAGAGTAAAAGCGCTATTATGAGCATTGACGGAATGAGAAAGCTCTCCGGACCGAAAATCAATAGGCAAACGGCAGATACTCCAACGCCGATTAATGCCGGAACGTACTTTTTAGCAGTAAGCCACTGGTCTACGAAAACCGTAACGAACAGTGCGGTGAGCGCAAAATCTATTCCCTCGGTATTAAATTTTACCAAAGAGCCGACAACGGCGCCAAGCACCGAGCCGAAAACCCAGTAAAAATGATTCATTAATGATACGGCAAGATAGTATTTCTTTCTGTGCGAAATATCAGCCTCGGAAATATCCCCGCATACGAGGGAATAGGTTTCGTCCGTGAGCGAAAAAATAAGATACGGCTTTGCCCCGCCTGCGCCCTTATATTTTTCAAGCATTGAGACACCGTAAAAAAGGTGCCTTGCGTTTACCATAAGCGTAGTAAGAAGAACGGTTATAATAGAGGCGCCGCCGGTAAAAAGGCCTATGGCGGCGTATTGCATTGAACCGGCGTAAATGCAAAGGCTCATCGAAAAGGCGAGGAGAATTCCGTAGCCCTCCGCCTTCACGATAATACCAAAGCCAAAGCCTAAAACGAGATATCCCGTAAGAACGGGTACCGTATCAACAAACGCTTTTTTTATTATACTTTTTGTTTCGCCTTTTGCATTAGGCGATTTGTTTTCATTCATAACCGTTCTTATCGTTTCCTTAGTATCGTGTTCGTTATCAGCGCTTAGAATTTCAGTCAATCATTTTTACACAGCTGCCTTCCCATTCGCTCGCAGCGGTAACTCCCAAAAGCTTTGCTACGGTTACCGCAACGTCTTTGATGGAAAGCCCCGAAAGCTCAAGCCCTGCCTCGAATTTTCTGCCGCAAAAGCATATAGGAATAGTCATATCCTCAGGCATATCTGTGCCGTGGGTTCTGTCGTGTCCGCCGTGGTCGGCGATAAGGATTAGCGTATATTCCTCGGATATCGAATTTTTCAGCTTTTCTACACACGAAAGCGCTTTTGATACGCTTTTCATATGCTGCTCGCTCATCCAGCCACAGTTATGCCCTCCGACCTCATCGGTTTCTCCGAGATAAAGGAAAAGAAAATCGGGCGACTCTTTGTTAATATATTCGATAGCCGCTTCGGTAATTTTCGTGTCGGTGTCACTAAGTCTATGCTGATTTATAGAGAGAGCGTGGTAGAGATGGTCAGGTCTTACGAGGTCACGCAGTTCCTCCCAGGTGTAAAAGAATGCGCACTTTTTTCAAATCTGTCAAATCTGTCGAACATTCCTTCGACAGGTCTTACCTGCGGTGTGTAGGTGTTCGTAATTACACCGTGACGTTGCGGGTCTACGCTGTGAAAAAGCGACATATGGCAAGGAGGCATCACCGAAGGCATAACCGTTCTCGCAGAAAGCGAATAGGTCGATTCGGAGAGCAATTTTTCGGCAAACGGATTGTTGCAGCCCATCATTCCATCGGGGCGCATTCCGTCAACAAGCACAAGTACAACTTTTTAGGACATTTTATTTTCCCGCGTTTCAATCTATTTCTGTGACCAGCTCGCTCAAGGCTTTTCTTTTTTTATTGCGAAGCTGCTCGTCCGGCTTTGGATATCCGATAGAAATAACAAGTCTTACCGCTCCCACAACGCCGCATATTTTGCGAAGCTTATCATCGTCAAGCCACCCTATAATGCAGCTTCCCAAGCCAAGCTCACATGCAGCGGCGGTTATATAAGCCGAAAGAATGCCTATATCGATAGAACGGTAGTCGTTTTTCTTGACCTTTGCGCCAAGCGCCGCTGCCGCAGAATAAGACTCCTCGGATATCACCAGCATTACCGGCGCTTCCTTTGCAAATTTATTCATTCCAAGCCCGGTGACTGCCGCTGCGGCGGCCTTAGCGCTCTCCCCCGTGCAAACCGTGATATGATATGGCTGAGCGTTGCACGCAGAAGGCGAAAGCCTTGCGCACTCCAAAATCGCATTTATTTTTTCGGTCTCGACCTCTCTCTTGCCGTCATAGCTTCGGCAGGATTGACGGTTTTTCACAATTTCCAAAAAATCCATTTTTATCACCCCAAGAAAAGTAATATATACAAAGTATATCACTTTCGAAGGCGCCTTGTCAAGAAACGAACCGAATTTGCAAATGCAAATTTTCAAATCAACCTAAAATCAAGCAAAACACCCCGAAAGAACCAAAATATTCGCAAATATTTTTTAAAGCCCTTGACATATCGGGGCAAAAATGCTATACTACTAAAGCGGATTTCGTTTGGAGCCAAAAATATCAGCCCCACCCCCGTCTCCGCTTTCATTTTCAATTTTCAAT
>JAZSBB010000051.1:0-12705 GCA_045602185.1 Eubacteriales bacterium | reverse complement strand
AAAGTGACAATCCGTATTTTATCACGAAAACGGGATTATTGTCAAGTCGATAAATTTAAATATTTAATATAGCTTTGATTTTCATTAATTTTCGCTAAAATGCACCAAGCGCATTTGTATAGTATTTCTAACGGAAGCTTTTCGGCTCTATTTGACAAATCCGGTGCGTTTGTGGTAAAATAAATACGATAATTAATTTCTTTAGCTTCGAAAGGAAATCCTGATGAAAATTTTGCTCGTTGACGATGAAGCCGAAATCAGAAGGGTGCTTCGCATTCTCTTCGAAAACCGAGGCGATAGTGTTATAGAGGCCGCAGACGGCGCAGAGGCTATTCGCATAATGTCGGAAACACCGGACGTAGATATATGTATTATGGATATAATGATGCCGTCAATGAACGGTGTTGAGGCTACTGCCGAAATAAGAAGGTTTTCCGGCGTTCCTATTCTTTTCCTTACGGCGAAATCTTTTGAAGGCGATAAGCTTGATGCGTACACCTCGGGCGGTGACGATTACGTAGTGAAGCCCTTCTCTCCCCGTGAGCTTCTTATGAAGGTTTCAGCTCTCGTGCGCAGATATAATCAATATTCCGGAAAAGAAGGTGACGCTGACTCTATAACGCTTTCCTCCGGCATTTTGCTGCGCCCTCAAAGACGTGAGGTTTTAAAAAACGGCGAGCCTGTCGATATACGGGATAAGGAGTTTGACGTTCTCGTTTTTCTCGCTCAGAATAAAGGTAAAACCGTATCTGCGGCCGAAATATACGAAGCGGTGTGGCAGGAAATGGCGCTTCCTTCCTCTAACAACACCGTTACCGTTCATATTTTGAACCTCAGACGTAAGCTTGAGGACGTTTCTTCTATGCCTAAGCTTATAAGAACGGTTTGGGGAAGGGGATATCAAATTGACTGACGGTGCGACTAATCGGCCCGGAAGGATATCGGGTCGGCTGAAAAATTATCTTTACTCGCTGAGAGCCCGATTTTTTGCCGTTCTTATTATAGCGGTTATTATAGGAATGTCTATTTATTTCGTTTCTCGCTTTGCTGCGTACAGCTATATCAACACGGTATATACCGCCGAGGAAAACCGCAAGGAAAGAGAGATTGAATATATAAAGGATTTGCAGGATTTTGCAATCGAAAATAAAATTTCCTCGGATAATACCGGCAAGCTTTCCCGCTGGGCAAAGGAAAACAGATACGTTTATCTTCTCGTCTATAAGGACGACCAGCTCTTTTACACCTCTGACGATGAGCCGGAGACGGAAGAAGGTCTTGGCGAAGGTGAAAAACCCTCCCTTGACGAAAATCCCGACTCAAGCGAGGGAGAGGGCTCGACAGCGCAAAAGCCGCCCTCGGATAATAAAGAGGATTCTTCAAATAGCGAAAACGATAATCCCGGCGGTGTTACGGTCGATTATCCCACAAGAGAGGAGCTTTTCGAATACGCTCAGAAAAACGAGCTTCACCCCTTGGAGCTTACGGACGGCACTATGCTTGCCTCTATTACTGAGTTCACCGAATATCTCTATTATGATATTGCGAATATCGTCAGCCTTGCCGCCGCAGTTTTGTTCGTGGTTGCTATGATATCTCTCTATTTCCAGAAGGTTACCGGCAGAATTATCCGCCTCGGAGAAGACGTCAATAAGGTTGCCGAGGGAGATATGGCCCATAAGATAAGCGCAAAGGGCAAGGACGAAATATCAAAGCTTTCGGTTCACGTTGACGACATGAGAAACGCCATTATCGAAAATCTGAGAAAGGAGCAAGAGGCGCTCGATTCCAACACCGCTCTGATAACGTCTATGTCGCACGATATAAGAACGCCCCTGACGGTGCTTCTCGGTTATCTTGACGTTATGCGGGAAAAATGCTCGGACGACTCTGAAATGCAAAACTATCTTTCACGAGCCGAATCAACTGCTATGCGCCTTAAAAAGCTCTCCGATGATTTATTCAATTACTTTTTGGTGTTTGGCGGCAGGGAGCTTGAAATCAATATGGAGAGCTATAGCGCTGCAACGCTGATAGACCAGATGCTTTCCGAGCATATTCTGCTTATGAGCGAGTCGGGATATGACGTTTCGATGACCGGCTTTGATTTTGCCGATTTCACGGATATAAAGATAAAAACCGATGCTCACAAGCTCGTCAGAATTTTTGATAACGCATTCCAAAATATCTATAAATATGCGGACAAGGCGTACCCCGTGTCGATTTTTGTTAAAAAAACAGAGTCCTACGCCGAGGTTTCGTTGAAAAATTATATCCTCAGGGATACCGACAAGGCAGAGAGCAACGGCATAGGAATAAAGACCTGCAAAAAGCTGGGTGAATATATAAACGTAGGCTTTTCCCACTGTGCTGACGAGGACTGGTTTACCGTTTCGCTCACGCTTCCCTTTGATAAGTAGTTCTCAGGTCTTTCGCCTATGCCAAAAGCCCTACATGGAGAATGGAGAACAGTATGAACATAGAAAGAAAGCTATCCTTTAGCGAGGATAACGGTAAGCTGAGGTCTGATTTTTGCCGGTCGCTTTCCGAAGCGGAATTCCAAGCGCTTTCCGAAATTTTGGATTTTTACCTTTCGGCAGAAAGTGATGTTGAATACGCCTTTGCGCTCTCTTTTCGTTGTCTTTGCGTACGCATCTTTGATATGGGCAGATATTCGTTTTTGTTTCCTTACGCTCTTTCAGAGGAGTCGGAGCCGGATAAAGCAGTTTCGGAAATTACCGATTATTGCGCCATTGAGGAGCTTTCTCCGATTTTTTCGGACGTTTCGCCCTGTGACCTTCAAGTCTTTCTTGACTTGGGATACCGCCACATAGATATCGATTCGGAAACGCCCGAAGGGGATAGCTACAGAGTGCGAATAAAGAACGAGTGCGATTTAATCGGAGAATATCCCTCGGTGTCAGAGGGCGAGTTGTCACTTACCGAGCTTTTCTTTGACGATGCGGCGGATTATTACAGGCTTTCGTGCGATAAGGAGAATAATAAATACTGGGGATACGATTTCAGAGAGGACCATAAAGGAATAACTCCGGAAGGCCTTATCGAAATCGCAAGGTCGGAATTTAGAAGCTCTGCCGCTTTGCCTCTCGCTATTCGGCAGAATGGGATTTTTGTCGGAGAAGCCGTTTTCCACGCATTCGATTTTAAGGGCGGAGCCGATATCGGAATAAGAATTTTACCAAAAATGCAGGGCAAGGGTATCGGAAAAGCTGTTCTCGGGCTTTTGCCTGACCTTGCAAAAGCAATAGGATTAACGAGGCTTTTTGCAAGGATTGTTAGGTCGAACACCCCCTCCGTGTCGCTTTTTTCTGCTTTTTTTGACGTTGAGAGCGAAACCGAAGACGCAGTTTTGTTTTCCCTTTTGCTTTACCGATAATGCTTTTCACATAGCCTGGCGAAAGATAACGCATATTAGTGGCTTTGCAAAAGATAATGCAATTTATTAGCTTTGCTAAAGGCATCGCTTTTCAGTGACTTTGCGAAAGTAAACCTTCTTTAGAAATAATATAACTTTGCCAATAAAAAAGTCCTCGTTGACCGATTGAGTCTTGCAACGAGGATTTTTTATTTTATATTATTTTATACTGCTTATGATATCTTCAATTTCCTTTGAAAATTCCTTCATTTCCAGAGCAAATTCTCTTGCGCTGACTCTCAGCGCTCCGCTTCCGAGAACCATAAGCTGCTCGTTTTGGTCGTTGGTAACCACTCTTACCGAATTTGTCCTTGCGAGGCGGTGAACGGTCTTTTCAATATACGAGTCCGCCGTTTCTTTTTCCTTTGTGAAAACAACGCTGACGTCACCGTAGCTTTCGTTGCTACCCTCGCCCCCGTGTCGCTTATATGCGTCAAATGCTATGATAACCTTATGCTTTTTATACGCTGAATAGCTGCAAGCGATACGAGTCAGTATATCCCTTGCGAGCGATATATCCTTCTCTGCGTAGCTTCTTAGGAAATCAAGCGCAAAAATCAGGTTATAGCCGTCTATTACGAGGTAGCTGTCGCCCTTAGGCTTTTCCTTTCTCGGCGGCTTCGGTCTGTCTTCTGCGTTTTTAGCGCTATTTTCGGTTTTCTCCGATATTTTTCTCGGCTTTATCTTACCGTAGGTCGCTTCGAAGATTGCCATAAGCGCTTTTTCTTCCTCTGCGCCCGATTTGTATTTCGTTTTCGTTGGGCGTATCGCTCGGTTTTCTAAAACCGTATCCTCCCGTCCGTCAAATGCCGAAACGTGCATAAGAAGGTCCGCCTCGCTCCAGTGAACTGCGTAGCCGGCTCCGTTTTTGCAGAATACTGAATTTGCGGTGTTTTTTTCGTCCAGCTCGGGATTATAGGCAAATTTTGCTATTATTTCCTCGGCGTTATGGCAGGGGATATACGGTCCTATTTGCAGAGATAGCTTTCCCTCTCCCTTCGTGAAGGCTCTTAGTACGCTTGCATAAGAGCGCATCGTATATACCGGGCAGTTTCCGTTTAAAACTGCCGTGTTTTCCACTATTTCGGGAGGCTCTGCGCTGCCGCCCATTTCCTCTATATTGAGCATAGCTCTGCCGAGATGCTCCCTCGGAAGCTCTATTCTGAAATTGAACGTAGGCTCAAGGAGAATTGATTTCGCTTTCATAAGGCCCTGCCTTATCGCTCGGTAGGTCGCCTGTCTGAAATCTCCCCCCTCCGTGTGCTTTATATGCGCCTTTCCGGCGACTAAGGTTATTTTTACGTCCGTCAGCGGAGAGCCGGTAAGGACGCCTCGGTGGCGCTTTTCCTCGATATGAGTCATAACCAGCCTTTGCCACCCTGTGCCGAGCGTGTCGGCAGAGCAGTCTGACGAAGCGATTACACCGCTTCCCTCGGCGAGAGGCTCAATCAAAAGGTGAACCTCTGCGTAATGCCTCAGCGGTTCGAAATGACCGCTTCCGTAAACCTCACTTGCCACGGTTTCCTTATAGAGAATGGTTCCCTCGTCAAAATCAACACGTATTCCGAGCCTTTCGTATATCAGCTCACGGACGACCTCAAGCTGAATTTCTCCCATAAGCCGGATTTTTATGTCCTTCGTTTTATCGTCATAGGCAAGAGAAAGGCTTGGGTCTTCCTCGGAAAGCGCTATCAGCTTCGGATATATTTCGGCTGAGGAAATGCCGTCCGGCAGTATTATGCGGTAATCGAGAACGGGGGAAAGGGAGGATTCCTTCGTAAGCTCAAAGCCTATTCCGCCCCCCGCTTCGCTATGCTCAAGTCCTAAAACGGCGCACACGGTTCCGGGGAAAACCTCTTTTTTTGATTTAAATTTTTCGCCCGAATAGATACGAAGCTCCTCGATTTTCTCGGAAAATATCTCTCCCGAGTGAGTACGCACTCTTACGGTGTCCTTACAAGCCAGGCTTCCGCCGGTCACCTTCATAAAGCTGAGCCGTCTTCCGCTTTTGTCTCTCGTTATCTTATATATTCTTGCCCCGCAAAGCTTTTCGGGGTAAGAGGGCATTTTTGTGTAGAGGTCGAGCGCGGATATAAGGTCGTCTATCCCTATCATTTTGAGGGCAGAGCCGAAAAAGCAGGGGAAGATTTTTGATTCGTAAACAGCATCCGTTATTGAAGCGTCCGAAAGAGCGCCAAATTCAAAGTATTCCGCCATAAGCGACTCGTCTGCTCCGGCGCAGTCCTCGGCGGTGTTTTCTTTCGTGGAAAAATCGCAAACGGCAGACGAAAGCTCAGCCTTCAGCTCCTTCATAATCTCCTGGCGGGTTCTCTTTGCAATATCCGTTTTGTTGACGAATATAAAGGTGGGGATTTTTCTGTGCCTGAGTAGGTGCCAGAGCGTTTTCGTGTGCGCCTGAACGCCGTCACAAGCGTTTATAACGAGAATTGCATAATCTTCAACCGAGAGCGCTCTTTCGGTTTCGCAGGAAAAATCTATGTGCCCCGGAGTGTCTATCAGAGTTACAGATGCGTTTTCGGTAGAAAAAATCGCTTGCTTTGAAAAAATCGTAATGCCCCTTTGGCGTTCCAGGCTGTAAGTGTCGAGAAAAGAATCTCTTTTGTCCACTCTGCCAAGCTTTTCCGTTGCGCCGGTTTCGTAAAGCAGAGCTTCTGACAGAGTCGTCTTTCCTGCGTCAACGTGGGCGAGTATGCCAATAACTAAATTTTTCACACGTCTCCCCCCTTTTTCTTCTTTTTTTCTTAAAAAACCTCGCTTATCCATTACCGAACAGGCGAGGTTTTTCTTTGTTTTATTTTTTGATTATATGTAAAGTTGGGTTTACAATAGAGTCGCACGCCTGAACACTTGCCTGTCTTAGCGCCATAAGTCTTACGCCGATGTTTTCTATAACGTTTCTTGCCGGAAGGGGAAGGGTGCGCATTTCCTTTGAATTTATTTGCTTTGACTTAGATACTATTGAAATGTATCTGTCGTAAACCGTTGAATTGAGCAGAGCGAACAGTCCGAAAACGAGCCTTGCCGGCATTTCGGCATTCTTATCCTTGGTGTCGATAAAGTTAATCTTGTTATGGGTGCTTATATACTTATACTGAGGCATTTCTCCCGCAAGGTAAACCGAGCTGTTAACGAATCTTTTATCGCTTTTTGCAGGTACTCTTTTTATGAGTATCATATTCTTGTTTTTCTGTATGAGAGAGGTGTTTACGGGAGCAAGATATTGCTTCTTTATCGGCTGGGGAAATTTCGTTATTCCGTCATTTATGCATTGAGTGCGTATCAATGGAACCGTAGCATCGTTAGGCTCGGTAAAAAGAAGGTCCTTGCATTTTGAATCTATTATGAGTCCCGTTGACATTTTGAGCCCAAGGCTGTCAAGAGTTTCGGGGAAAGAGGATATATACCTTACTATTTTTGTGTCCTCTGCGCTTTTCGGAAGCGTAAGCGCCCCGGTAAGCTCGTCCACAACGAAGCCGTAGGGGAGAGCGTCGAGCTCGGTTGCGGATTTTTCGTTGTCGTAAGAGGTGGTTACGGAGACGGTTTCAGGTCTCGGAGCCTTCGTATAGGCTACGATAAAGCTCTTTTTCAGAGGGGTTGCCCGATTTTCGTTTTTTTGCTTGCCGATAAACAGATGAACGGCAAAAAGTGAAAGCTGTTCGCTTATTTCCTTTCTTAGAGGAGCGAGCGCCGCTGCGCTGGAATAGGTGGTCGGGAGCATCATAACGAGCTGACCGCCGTCCTGAAGGTTCTCCTTTGCGTTTCTTAAAAAGAGAAACGCTTTGCTCAGCTTCAGCTGCGTAATTCCGCCAGCCCCCTCTGCATCACTTGAGTATTTTTCCGCAAGGTCAGTGGGCGGATTTGATATAACAATATCGTACTTGTCGGGGACCGTGTCGAAAAAAGTGACTGTATAATGGTTTTTTGCCTCGGTGAGATAGTTTTCATTATAAACGGTTACGAAAAGCTTTACGTCATAGTCGTGGCGGCATTTTTTTCGTATGCGCTCAAGGTTGTCCTCAAGCATTTCGCAAAACGCTGGCTCGCTTTCGTAGCAGGTAAGAAAGATTTGCTCAAGCAAGGGAATGCTCTTGCATAGCTTTTCTATAGCGGCAGCCGCAAGGATTCCGGTGCCGGCGCCAACGTCAAGTATAGTGTAGGCGGTTTTTGATTTATCTACCTTTATCATATCAGCCATATGGCGAGCCGTGTCCTTTTTCGTAAAGAATCTTCCAAGGCGCACGTTTTCGCTTTTTGACCTTTCCCTTATGAGTTTTCCTGTGTTTCTGACGGCAAGACTGAGCATATTTTATCCCCCCAAATTTCTGCCTTGATTTATCTATCAATATTTTATCACATTTTTTGGGCTCTTTCAAGATGTTTTTTAAGTTTTTTTAATAAAATTATTGCAAAAACGTTTTATAAATGTTATACTTAAATAAAAATAAGAGATTTTTTCGATAAAAATTACTTTTTTGGAGACAGTGATGAGCGAAGCAAGTAAAAAGACTCACCTTAGATTCCTGCATTGCAGCGACATTCATCTTGATACGCCTTTCGTAGGCCTTACTGCCGAAAAAAGCGAGGAAAGGCGCCGTGTTCTGCGCTCTTCCTTTATGCGTATGATGCAGTACGTGCGTGACAGCAAAATAAACGTGGTTCTTATGAGCGGAGATATTTTCAATACCGAATACGCCACCAACACCACCGCCGAGGTTCTTATCCGTGAGTTTAAAAACTGCCCGGATACCGTGTTTATTATTTCACCCGGAAAATGCGATTACTATAACGAAAATCCCATATATGCATCGGGCAGACTTCCGCAGAACTGCTTTGTTTTCTCGTCTGATAAGCTTTCTCGCTTTGATTTTGAGGAATATAACGTAACCGTTTACGGCTGGGCGTTTATGGAGCCGTCACTCAAGGAAAATCCCCTTCTTGACCGTCATGTTGACGATGCGTCAAGAGTCAACATCGTTTGCGCATACGCTGACCTTGACGGAAAGACAGACTCCGATTGCTGTCCTATCGCTCTTTCGGATATAAAGCGCTTCGGAGCAGATTATTACGCCCTCGGCTCACGGCACGAGGCGAGCAGATTTTCTTCGGCTTCGGGCTCAAAGTATTCCTATTGCGGTTCGCTTGAATGCACCGGCTTTGACGAGCCCGGCCTTGGCGGCGTCAATCTCATTTCCGTTACTTACAGTGACGGGGAGCTTTCTATAGAGAATAAGAAAATGGCGTTTGGACACGTGCGCTTTGAGATAGAGGAGCTGGATATAACCGGCGTTAATACGGGCAACGAGATAATCAGCCGTATCAGCAGACTGATAAGCGACAAAAAGTACGATGACGAAACGGCGCTTAGAGTCGAGCTTGTTGGATACGTTGACCCGAGGTTCTCCGTTCCTATTAATATGGAAAGCGATGCGTTCGGACTCTATTATTTCAACGTGATTGACAAAACGCTTCCCCTTTACGGAACCGAGCGCTTCAAGAGGGATATGACGGTTAAAGGAGAAATATTCAGAAGCCTTTATCCGATACTTGTCGGGGAAGACGAAAAGGCTAAATTACTTGCGGCAAAGGCGTTTCGCATAGCCCTTGCAGCGCTTGAAAACAGAGAAATTTGACCGACCTAGGCTGTTTTTTGCGAAAACGAAAAATCAAAAGCCCGAAATTTTAAGCATAACGAAAAACGGAGAAGCTCACCGAGGCTTCTCCGTTTTGCTTTTTAGCAGCAGTTTAAAATCTATTTGAGAGAGAATAACGGCAGCGAAAACTATAACGCAGCCGATATATTCACGGTCCTCCATAACTTCACTGAGGAAGATTGCCGAGCCGAGCACGCCGAAAACCGATTCGAGCGACATAATTATTGACGCCGCAGCGGGATTGACTCCCTTTTGACCTATAATTTGCAGAGTGTAGGCAATACCGCTGGAGCCTATACCGAGAAAGATAAGCGGAAAGATAGCATCAACAACAACGCTTATCGGCGTTCCTCTTTCGAAAATGAGTGCGAAAACAAGATTCATAAATGCGCACACTACAAACTGTACAAGTGACATTCTGACGCCGTCACATTTTGGTGAAAAACGGTCTATCGCAAGTATATGGATAGGGAAAATGAGAGAGGATATCAGAACCAAGGCGTCCGATATTACTATAGAAAAATCGCCCTCTATACAGAGAAGGTAAAAACCCACGACAGCAATTAATATACTTATCCAGACGTTGAGTGGTGCACGCTTTTTTAGAAAAACGGCGTATATGGGAACGAGAACAACGTAAAGTGCAGTTATAAAAGAGGCCTTACCGGGTCCCGTTCCGTTGTTTATTCCGGATTGCTGAAAGAAGGAGGCGAGAGCAAGCACGGCGCCGCAAATTGCTCCTCCGATAAGCTCGAATTTGTTTACGTCAATCCCCTTTTTTGAGAAAAGGCGCCTACCCGTGTGATTTATTTTATCAAAAATGACGATTACAAGCAGAAGAAAAAGAGAGGCGAAAAGGCTTCGTGTGACTCCTATTGTGAAGACGGGAACGATTTCTGCCGATTTTTGAGCGGAGAAGGCAAAGCCCCATATCATAGCCGCAAGTAAAAGCAGGGAAAATGATATTATTTTGTTAACTTTTTTTGCGTTCATCGAAAGCTCCTGAGTTTTTAAATCAGGCATAGTTTAGCATAACGGCACATAAAAGTCAATAGCAAAGCGCTAAATGCGAAGGCGAGGAGGAAGGCTGAATGCGTGTCGGTGAAAGCAATATCCTCTCGGAAGACTACCCGGGTGTTTCTTGCTCTGCGGATTGGGGGGGCTGTTGAGGGGTGCTTTCCTCGGGCGCATCCGGAGCAGGCTCGGGCCTCGGGATAGGATTGACGTTATAAAGCTCGTCAAAGCAGGAATAGTCGTCAGGTGTCTCAAAGCGAACGCCGTCAATTTTTATGTATCTTGCGTAATCGTTGGTATAGCTTGAAAGCGGTCTTCCGTATGCGTCATCGGTTTGCGCCGCAACCAAGGTGTCCGAGCCCTCAAAGCCAACCACCAGGAGCGTGTGGTAATATCCCTCTTCGTTCCTGCCGAGCTGAATGACGTCGCCGATTTCCAGCTCGTCAATGCCGACCTCTCTGCCAAAGGGACCGATGCCTTGGTTTGAGGTTATGAAATTGTAAAAAAACTCTACACCCGTCCAGGAAGGTGAGCGCTCGTTTAGGGATATAAAATACCAACCGAACGTGGGGGTGTAGTTCATTTGGCAGGAGCCGGCAAAAATGCTTTGCGAAACGAAATTCGTGCAGTTTCCGCCTATTCCGGCAAAGCTTGCGAAATACGGATTTTGCGCAAAGGCAAATTTACGGGCGTAGTTAACTGCGTTTTCTCTTTTATAGGGTTTTATTACCAACATATATCAGCGCCTCTTTTTGTGAAAAATGTTATACTCATATTTTATACAAAAAAAATAATTTTGTGAAAATTTAGTATTGTAATAGAAAAAAGTTTGTTGTATAATAATCTTATCTAATGAAATATCGGTTTGTTTTCCTGAAAACTATACAAAAACGGAGGAAAAAAGAATGGAATCCAGCAAAAGACCAACAACAATGCAGCGCATAACCGGCTTTGCCGAGGCAAATTCATTTATAGACGAGCAGGTCAGGCTTGTCAGGGAGCAGGTAGGAGATAAAAAGGTTCTTCTTGCGCTTTCGGGCGGCGTAGATTCGTCAGTCGTTGCGGCGCTACTTATAAAAGCTATCGGAAAGCAGCTTGTCTGTGTACACGTAAACCACGGACTTATGCGCAAGGATGAGTCCGAAAACGTTATAAAGATTTTCAAGGACGAGCTTGACGCTAATTTGATTTACGTTGACGCTACGGATAGATTTCTTAATCTTCTTGCGGGAGTTTCCGAACCCGAGAAAAAGAGAAAGATTATCGGAGCAGAGTTTATAAACGTGTTTGCCGATGAGGCACGTAAGCTTGAGGGTGTATCGTATCTTGCTCAGGGAACGATATATCCCGATATACTTGAAAGCATAAAGCAGGCTGAGGGCAAGAAGGCGGTAAAATCTCACCACAACGTAGGCGGCCTTCCCGAAGACCTTAAATTCGAGCTTGTCGAGCCTATAAAATTACTTTATAAGGACGAGGTCAGAGTCGTTGGAGAAGCGCTCGGCCTGCCTCCCCCAATGGTATACCGTCAGCCGTTCCCCGGCCCCGGCCTTGGCGTTCGCTGCCTTGGCGCAATAACCAGAGACAGACTTTCCGCGCTCAGAGAGGCAGATGCAATTCTGCGTGACGAATTTGACAAATCCGGTCTTGCCGAAAAGGTATGGCAGTATTTTATCGTTGTTCCCGATATCAAAAGCGTAGGTGTAAAGGACGAGAGCCGCTACGAAGGCTGGCCTGCAATAATCCGAGCCGTAAATACCAAGGACGCTATGACTGCGTCCATAGAAGAAATTCCGTACGAGGTGCTTCATAAGGTAACCCAGCGCATAACGAACGAGGTGGAAGGCATAAACAGAGTTCTCTACGACCTCACGCCGAAGCCTGTTGGCACGATAGAGTGGGAATAATAGACATAAGTCGAAAAAGCCTTATAAATCAAGGGTTTTCGGCACTCAAAGCGAGTTTTTGATACCGTTTTGATACCAAACAGAATAATAAACAACGGCAGGAATGTTAAAAGTTCTTGCCGTTGTTTTTATATGTCGGTGTTGCTTCGGCGGCACCTTTTTTACATATTATTCACAAAATTGTTATCAAATATAATTGACAATCCCTGCTCTTTGTGATATAATGTGCATTGTCGAATATATTTGACAGAGGAGGAGCTATGAACGATAAAATGAAACAAGCTCGTCTTGACAAAAACCTGTCACAAACCGAGCTTGCGAAAAATATTGGAGTTTCACGACAGACGATCAATATGATCGAAAACGGTGTGTATAATCCCACGATAGAATTGTGCATTCGTATATGCAAAGAGTTGGGCGTTACGCTCAATGATTTATTTTGGAGGGAATAAAATGTTTTACGATGAAAGAATTGAAAATGTTAAGGGTAAAATAGCAAAAAGATCTATTCTTATAGCGCTTACCATAACTTTCATACTTGCAGAAATTCACTGTGTGAATTTGTTAAGAAACGCATCGGATGTTCGTTATTATTGGTTTGCGCTTCCTGATGTGATTATTTGTTTTAGCACGATTGTCACTCTGATTATTGGACTCGTTCGCCATATCATAATAT